>JAYEHB010000565.1:0-14989 GCA_034659375.1 Thermodesulfobacteriota bacterium | reverse complement strand
ATATTATTAAATCCTAATTGTCAGTTACTTTTAAAAACCAGTTTACAGATCATCGCTCAAAGCAACTCTTTTAAAAGCTAAATTCTGAAAATTGTTGTTCATTGTTTTATAAACAGGCTTTCCCACAAGAAATGTATAAATTTCATCGGCTTTTTTTTCAGGATCAATATCTTTGAATCTGTCAGCATGAATCAGTTTTCCAATAAACCAGGCATTAGCCAGGATTGACCCAAAATTCTGGGCATACCAGTTATAAGGAAGCAGACCAAAAACATCATTTTTCTCAACTGCGGACATTGCCTGGAAAACAGGATCGGTTTTCAGTTCATAAAGCCCTCCTGTCTTTTCACCCATCTGCAAAGTTGACAGATCAATAAAAAGAATTTCAGGGTCCCATTGTATGAGTTTCTCCTTTGAAATATTGCTGTGACTCAAATTTTTTCCTGCAAGATCCGGCGTTGTTGCTACGTTAACAACATTTACAAACTGAAATGGAGGATACAAAGGCTCGGTGGACTGAAAACCATGGGGACCTTTACTGGCTACACCTCCCACAAAACAGCTCTTTTGATCCTTTTCGGAAATATCTTTGGTCCTCTGTTCAAGCTCCTCTATCTGGGATTTAAAAAACAAGATCACCTGTCTGGCTCTTTCTTCTTTTTTCATCACCTTTCCCACAATGGTAAGAGCCTGGTAAAATTGTTCCCTTTTATTAGCAAAATCTCCATATGCAAGGGTTATAACAGGTATTTCAGTCTTCTCCTGGAGTTCAGCAGGATCATACCCCATGGTATGGAAGGTCTTAAAAATCACCTGGGGTAATGGATCAAACCCCATAATAATTTCAGGGTTATCATGGCCGCGGAATTCTCCAAATATGGGATAATTTTTAAACTGTTGATTGGCAAGGGCATAGGGTCTTGCATCAAACTTTATTCTTTTTTTTTCCATATCATCAACACCGATAATTTTGTCCTGGCATTGAAGATATGTGATAAGCCTTAAAGCTCCAGAGCCTGAGCAGAGTATGCGTTGAACATTCAAAGGAACCTCAACCTCTCTTTGCATTGCATCCAGCACAACCCTTGACTCTCCGGCAAAAGTCAGACTGCCTGAAGCCAGAACAAACAGCATTGCCAATATCCAGATGACCAGGGTAATACTTTTTTTCTCCATTCACTCCTCCATTAACAAACAGGTCATAAAAACAAAAAAAAGCCACAAAGATACCAATCCCTTTTTTCAGGAACAGTAACCTTCATGGCTTTATTTTTTCATCTATCTATATTTTTTGTCTATCTTTTTAACTCAAAACTGTCTTCTGACAGAAATTTATTTAAAAAAAGCACTATCAAACTAAAAACACTCTGTCAAGGGAGAAGAAAAAAAAGATAAGCGGCATCACTTCATAAAAAAAAATAGCTTTCACAAGTTTAATTTGATAAGATAAAAAAACATGGAAACTAAAAAAAAAAGCAATACTGGCAAAACAATAATCCAGACTGCCTGCAGGACCGTTTCCCACCATGGGATGATTGACTGCAACGATTGTTTACTCATCGGAATTTCAGGAGGGCCTGATTCTGTGGCACTTCTTCTGTTTCTTATTGAAATACAAAAGAAATACTCTATTACCCTTGGCATTGCACACATAAACCACACTTTAAGGGGAAAAGACTCTGACAGAGATGCAAAATTTGTCCAGTCTCTTGCAAAAAAACATAATCTTCCTTTTTTTCTGGAAACAAAAGATGTTAAAGAGATTGCAAAAAAAAAGAAGCTCTCCATTGAGGTGGCTGCAAGGGAGGTACGGTACTCTTTTTACGGGAAAACATGTAAAAAAGAGAACTTTTCAAAAATAGTTCTTGGACACAACAAAGATGACAATGCAGAACTTGTTCTTATGAATCTTTTAAGGGGAAGTGGACCAACAGGTCTCTCTGGGATTCCGCCTAAAAGGGACAACTGGATCATCCGTCCTTTTATGGACATCTCAAAACAGGACATTCTCGATTTTTTAAAAACAAAAGACCAGAAATATGTTATTGACGCATCAAACTATGATCCAAAATTTTTAAGAAATAGAATCAGGAAATCTCTCATTCCTATGCTAAAAAAAGATTACAACCCAAACATAACAGAATCCCTTGACAGACTCAGCAAAATAATCAAAGATGAAAATCAGTGGATGGAAAAAGAGACAGAATTTAATTTTAGCAAGGCTTTAAAAGAAAAAAACCATAATGAGGTACAGCTCTCCATTGATTTTTTCAAAAATATTGATCCTGCCCTGGTAAAAAGACTTTTCAGAAGAGCCATAAAGGAAGTTAAAGGAGATCTTAGACGTATCACGTCTCTCCACATTGATGCTGCAGCAGAGCTTGTCTCATCTGGAATCCATGGAAAATCTCTTGATCTGCCTGACAGAATCAGAATTATTATTAAAAAAGACAGCGTCTCTTTTAAAAAAGAGAAAGACCCATTACGGGAAATTGGAAAACTTAAAAAAGAACAAAAAAATTTTCTTGCCTATTCATAATTCATGTTTATTATTGAGTTTAAACTTTTTTTATGTTTAAAAAAAATGTAATAATAAATTTTGTAAATAATTTGTAAATATTCGGCTTATACTGTAAATGTTTGACCAGTGCCTCATATTCGTTTATCTGGGACTGCGTAGCATACTAATGCTATGTGAGCAGGCCAAAATGGACGAAGATGGGATGCTGGTCGAAATATTTACTAAAATTTAATGTATCAGAGAGGAAACACCCTTGAATCAATTTCATAAGAACCTATCCCTGTGGCTGGTTATAGTACTGATGATGGTGATGCTTTACAATATTTTCAATCAGCAGCAAGAACAAATAGAGACAACGGAAACAGAGATTGGATATTCTGAATTCCTTGCAATGGTTGAAAATGATCGTATTCAGAATGTTGTAATCCAGGGACAGGATCTCTACTTCAATGATATTAGAGGTGCAAAATTCAGCACATTCGCTCCAAATGATAATGACCTTATAAAAACCCTTCGAGATAGAGGCGTTAGTATCAAGGCCAAACCCCTGACAGAATCATCATGGTTCATGTCCATTGTTATATCCTGGCTTCCCATGATTATTCTCATTGGTGTATGGATCTTTTTTATGCGCCAGATGCAGGGAGGAGGAGGTGGAGGGAATGCCATGTCATTTGGCAAGAGCCGTGCCCGCCTCATGTCTGATAAAAAAGAACAAATTACATTTGCAGATGCTGCCGGAATTGATGAAGCAAAGGAAGAGTTGGCAGAGGTTGTTGATTTTCTCAAGGAACCGGGGAAATATACCAGACTTGGCGGACGTATCCCCAAGGGAGTTCTTCTTGTGGGTGCCCCGGGAACAGGAAAGACCCTTTTATCCAGAGCTGTTGCAGGAGAGGCCCAGGTTCCCTTTTTTACCATTTCAGGATCAGATTTTGTGGAAATGTTTGTAGGTGTTGGAGCATCCCGTGTAAGAGATCTCTTTGCCCAGGGCAAAAAAAACGCTCCATGCATTATATTTATTGATGAAATTGATGCTGTTGGACGTCAGAGAGGCGCAGGAATGGGAGGTGGACATGATGAAAGGGAACAGACCTTAAATCAGCTTCTTGTGGAGATGGACGGTTTTGAATCCAATGAAGGGGTTATTCTCATGGCAGCCACAAACAGGGCTGACGTACTTGACCCTGCTCTGCTCAGACCCGGCAGATTTGACCGCCAGGTTATGGTTGAGATGCCGGACATAAAAGGAAGAAAAGAGATTTTAAAAGTTCACATGAACAGAACACCCTTTGATGATAAAGTAAGTGCTCTGATTCTTGCCAAGGGAACACCTGGATTTTCAGGAGCTGATTTAGAAAATCTTGTAAACGAAGCTGCCCTTCTTGCTGCAAAAAGAGGTAATGAAAAACTTACCATGAGCGACTTTGAAGATGCCAAGGACAAGGTTTACATGGGACTTGAGCGAACATCAAAAATTATCAAAGAAGATGAAAAAAAGACAACAGCATATCACGAAGGAGGTCATGCACTGATTGCAAGGCTTCTGCCGGGGACTGATCCTGTTAACAAAATAACCATTATCCCCAGGGGCATGGCTGCCGGAGTTACATGGTTTCTGCCTGAAGAGAGTATGTTTAAATACAAGGATCAGCTGGAAAGTGAACTTTCTGTGGCTTTTGGTGGAAGAATTGCTGAAGAGCTTGTCTTTAACCGCATAAGCACCGGAGCAGCCAATGATATAAAACAGGCAACCGGTATTGCAAATAAAATGATCAGACTGTGGGGCATGAGTGAAAATCTTGGACCGCTTGCCTATAGTAAGAGTGATGAACAGATCTTTATTGGAAGAGAGTTAGGTCATGCAAAGGAATACTCAGAGGAGACAGCAAACAAGATTGATGCAGAAGTATCTGCCCTTGTGATGAAAAACTATGACATTGCAAAAAAAATCCTTCTGGAAAATATGGATATCCTGCACAAACTCGCAGAAATTCTCATTGAACAAGAGACTGTTATGGGAGAAGAGTTAGATGAGCTTATCAAATCCATGAAACCTGACTTTAACCCTTTAACAAAAAAAGATGATGATTTAAGCCAGAGCCAGAAAGAAACGAGCAGCTCTGACGCAGAAACAGATGAAGACATTGATGAAGACATTGATGAAGACATTGATGAAGACATTAATATAGAGGGTGAAACTAAGGAAGACGGGGAATGAAAAGCTTTACGCTTCAATGGGACAGGTTTAAGCTTGAACTTGGTGAAAAAACCTCTGTCATGGGCATACTTAACACCACGCCGGACTCATTTTCCGATGGTGGGAAATATCTCTCTTTTGATGCAGCAGTCTCCCATGGATTAGAACTTGTTAAACAAGGGGCAGACATCCTTGATATCGGAGGAGAATCATCACGCCCCTTTGCAGAACCCGTATCTGCAAAGATGGAGATGGAAAGAGTTGTACCAGTGATCGAAAAACTGGCAAAAACAATTGATATTCCAATCTCCATTGATACCACAAAAGCATCTGTGGCTGAAGCTGCTCTTAATGCAGGAGCCGCAATTATAAACGATATAAGTGCCCTTGAAAAAGACCCTGCCATGGCAGGTCTTGCAGCCAAAAGAGAGGTTCCTGTTATTCTCATGCATATGAAAGGAACTCCTCAAACCATGCAGATAGACCCTGCTTACAAAGATATCATGCAGGAGATAAGAGACTATCTGGCAGACCGCACAACTTTTGCTGTAAAAGCAGGTATTAAAAAAGAAAACATTATTCTTGACCCTGGCCTGGGATTTGGCAAAAGCGTTGAAGACAACCTTATGCTTATTAAACATCTTGGGACAATTCACGCCCTTGGTCTGCCTCTGCTCATGGGACCATCCAGAAAATCATTTATTCAAAAGATCCTCTCCAAATTAACAGACAAAACAATAGATGCAAACTCAAAAAGGGCTGAACAGGGTACCCTTGCAGCAATTGCAGTCTCCATTATAAACAACGCACAAATTGTCAGAGTTCATGATGTGGCATCAGTAAAACCTATGGTGAAGATCATAAATGCCATTCAGAATGTATAACAGATATCAGAACAAAAATTTTCTATTTATTATAATATTTTTTCTGATTTTTTCTTTATTCTCTTTTTTTTCTTTAGGATGTACGCCAGAGCCTGAAGAGACAGACCTTCTGCTTCCTGTATATTTTTCATCCATGCCTGCAGGCCTTGCACAAACCTCCTTTTACACAAACAAAATTGAAATCCATGTAAAAGGGCCCTCAAGATTAATTGAAAAGCTTGGCGGTAAAAACCTTCATTACCTTGTGGATCTTTACACAGAACTTGCGTCTGATCCTGCTGGTTCAACTGATTTGATCAAGCCTGGAACATATTCAATTCCTGTAATTAAAAACAGATTCAGCATCTCCGGAAAAATTGAAATTACCAGTATCATACCATCTTTTATAACTGTTACCCTGGAAAAAGTAAAAACGGTGAACCTTGCTGTAACAATACCATACAGAGGCAAACCTGCTTCTGGTTATATTGCACTTCCTGCAGAGGCTGAACCTGACACCGTCCTCATTACAGGAGCTGAATCCCTGGTAAAATCTTTACAAAACATCAGGACAAAACCTGTAGATATTACCAATGCCAGGGAAAGCTTTAAAAAAGAAGTGCCCCTGGATCTTGATGAATCCTTAGATATAGCAAGTTCGTCCCAAGCCATTAAAGTATCAGTTGCCATTAAAAAAGAAATCATTACAAAAACCTTTGAAAACATTAAAATCAAAGCCATAAACTCATCAAAAAACACAGACATTACTCCCTGCGAAATGGAAATCAGAGTCAAAGGCCATTCAAATATTCTAAAAAAAAGCAGCATCAGGGATCAATTTAATATATACATAGATCTAAAGGGACTTAAGTCTGGAGTATATGTCCGCAGAGCAGTAATAAACCTTCCCGTGGGTTTAATACTTGAAGAGACAAAACCTGAAATTTTTACTGTAAAGATTGAATAATTATAGATGTCCTTGAATGACCTGATACATAAAGTTACTGCCCGCACGGTTAAGTTCCGCTGAAAGCATGAATAAAATCGGCATCAAGTCATGCTGGGGCTACTATAGTAACCGTTCACATGGTGCTGCAGATGCAATTGGAAAAATCATAAAATAAAGGTAGAAAGATGCTTCTGGTTATTGATGTGGGAAACACGAATACTGTCCTTGGCCTGTTTAAAGATGAGCTCCTGATAGAGAACTGGCGAATAAGAACAATCAGAAATACAACTGCAGATGAACTCAATATTCTCATAAATGCACTTTTTGCTGACAAAGATATAGATAGAAAAGATATTAAACAGACAGTTATCTCGTCTGTTGTTCCTCCTGCAGTATCCATTCTCAACACCTATTGCAAAAAATATCTTGCAAAAGCACCTCTCTTTGTAAACCAGGATTCTGTCAAAAAACTCATGCCAATACTCTACAACAATCCTGCTGAAGTTGGTGCCGACAGAATAGTCAATGCCATTGCAGCATTTCATAAATATAACAGAGCGTTAATAATTATCGATTTTGGCACAGCAACAACATTTGATGTAATTTCAAAAAAAGGAGAATATCTGGGCGGTGCTATTACACCTGGAGTTATGATATCCTCTGAAGCACTGTTTCACAATGCATCAAAACTCCCAAGAGTGGAAATTTTCACGTCCCCCGGCCATGTAATTGGAAAAAACACATCTGACAGCATAAAATCAGGAATTATATTCGGAAACGCAGCACTTGTTGACGGCATGGTATCAAGAATAAAAAAAGAGATGAAAGCTTCTCCCATGGTAATTGCCACAGGAGGCATTGCACCTCTGATTGCAGATGTATCAGAAACCATTGAAAAAACTGAAGAGACCCTCACGTTGGAGGGGTTAAGAATCATCAGTAAAGCAATACCAGGTAACAATTAACCCAAAAAGTTAAGATAATGACAATAACGAAAGCCTGACCCCGCGCATTACTATTCAAGCTCTTCCTGTTTTTTTAAGGGATTCGTTAAAAACAGTATAAAATCTCCCATGCCCATCCAGGCCGGCCTTTAGAATTTTTTCCATATTATCAAGATCATTCCGGTTAATAATCAAATTAACACTTTTGTGAAAAGCTGCCATCTTATCCATGGTTCGGATGGTATTACTTATGAACATAAGAAACATTGACCGCCTCTGTACCATGTCAAGTTTTTCAATAAAGTTGAGGATGGAATCTCTTACCTGGCCTTTTTCATCAAACAATTCATCAAGAATAACCAGATCAAAAAGATGATATTTCATGCTTGTCACAGCTAATCCTGCATTTTTTGGAGATTGAAGATAAAAATCCATTTTTTTTAAAAAGTTTTCAATTCCAGCTTTTGAATCATTATCAGCCATGCAGACAAGAGCCGTTCTGGTATTTTTATCAAGAAAATCAAAGGGCTTATCCGACGCATCATATTCACCAATTTCAGGATTTTTTTTAATAGATGTTTTATTGGAATCAAAAGAGAGATGGATTCTCTGTTTACATTTTGGGCACAAAAAAGAGGCTTTTTTATTTGTCGGAATTTTGTGATCCGGTATATTGAATCTGGCCTGACAATTGTCACATGTAATATCCATTATAATCTATTCTCCTTTATACATCTGGTGTACATCGACCATGGGTTAAGGGCCATGGAAATTTTAAAAGCCACCAACAGGGCATGGTGTGTTTTATTTTTTCCATAGCCCTAAATCCTTTGAATATCCATTAATCTTACTCTCCTTCATACCCATGATCAATTTCCAGGGAATCAATTGTGGTGGTCTTCTCTCCACGTTCACTTTTAATGGTATCAAGCCCCCTTCCCACAATGGATTTTCGTGAAGCATACCCCATGGCAATATCTTCGGTAATGAGTCCCTGTGAATACAACTTAAGTATATAGTCATCAAAGGTTACCATGCCAAGGGCCGTGCCTGCCGTTATTATCTCATAAAATGTTTTGCCCTCGGACTCACCATGGAGGATTGATTCCTTTACCCTGAGGCTGGTAGCCATTATTTCAAAAGCTGCAACCCTGCCCCCTCCGGTCTTTGGTAAAAGTCTCTGGCAGACAATCCATCTTACGGTATCTGCAAGACGGATTCGTATCTGCTGCTCTTCTTCAGTTGAGAACATGCCTATAATTCGATTAATGGTCTGACCTGCATCCACAGTATGAAGCGTTGAAACAACAAGGTGACCGGTTTCAGCAGCAGAAAGCCCTATCTCCACAGTCTCTCTGTCACGCATCTCACCCACAAGAATAACCTTTGGTGCCTGCCTGAGAGCTGCCCTTAAACCACTGGCAAATGTATCAAAATCCGCCCCAAGTTCCCTTTGATTAAAAGTGGATTGTTTTTGGGAATGCTGATATTCTATGGGATCTTCAAGCGTTATGACATGAACCGAGTGTGTATCATTGATCTTATCAAGCAGAGCTGCAAGAGAGGTTGATTTTCCACTTCCCGTGGCACCTGTTACAAAAATAAGGCCATTCCTTTCACTGGACATCTTATGGAAAGGCTTTGGCAGATTCAAATCTTCAATTGTGGGAATTGTTGTTTCAAGCTTTCTTAAAACAATGGAATAGCTGCCTGATCCAGAAAAAATATTTACCCTGAACCTGGCTTTGTTTCCAAGGGCATAGGACGAATCACAGGAGCCTTCCCTTAAAAGTGTCTCTGTCAATCTTCTATCCTGATTGATAAGATTTAAAGCAAACACTTCAGTTTGAAAAGGTGTAAGCACCTTAAAATCCGGTTCCATATGCACAGGAACCAACTGACCTGAACTCTCGATCTGCAGAGGTTTTCCCGGGGTCAAATTCAGGTCTGAAACATCATCGCTTGCCTCAAGCATTTTTAAGAGTATATGATCAATTTCCGGTTTATCCATGGGAGTCCTCTATTTGTTAAGCTTCGGTAAAATCAGTCGGAGGTGTTTTAAGATAGTTCCTGAAAAGTGCCTTGTTGTTTGCCTTGCCATAGGCCTCGTCAGGACTTATCCATCCTTTTTTGTAAAGCTGCATGATTGCATCATCCAGAAGCTGCATTCCATACTGTTTACCTGTCTGGATCATGGATGGAATCTGATGGGTTTTGGATTCCCTGACAAGATTCCTCACAGCAGGGGTTGCAATAAGAATCTCCATGGCAGCGCATCTGCCCTTTTTATCAACTCTTTTAAAAAGGACCTGGGCAATGATAGCTCTTATACCGTCGGAAAGGGTTGAACGAATCTGGGCCTGCTGGCCGGCAGGAAAAACCTCTACAACACGGTCCAGAGTTTTTGCAGCACTTGAAGTATGAAGGGTACCAAATACAAGATGACCTGTGGATGAAGCTTCAATGGCAAGGGAAATTGTCTCAAGATCCCTTAATTCGCCCACAAGAATGATATCAGGATCTTCACGAAGCGCTCCCCTTAAAGCAGAAGAAAAAGTCTTTGTATGAAGCCCCACTTCACGATGGTTTATAATACAGCTCTGGCTCTTATGAACAAACTCTATGGGATCTTCAACAGTAATGATGTGATCTTTTCTGACTTTATTAGCCTGGTCAATTATGGCTGCAAGGGTTGTTGATTTTCCACTTCCCGTTGGACCTGTAACAAGAACAAGCCCCCTTGGAAGAGAAGCCAGTTTGGATATAACAGGAGGCAGACCCAGTTGTTCTGCCGTGAGTATTTCCGAAGGAATTTCACGAAAAACAGCCCCTATTCCATTCTTCTGCATAAAATAATTGGCCCGATACCTTGCTAACCCAGGAATCTCATACCCGAAATCAACATCCCCTGTCTCTTCAAACAGCTTTATTTTCTCTTCAGCAGTGATCTCGTAAAGAAGACTTCTCAGTTCATCATTGGTAAGAACATTGTATTTTATCCGTTCAATATCTCCATGAAGCCTTAATGCCGGAGGCTGGCCGGAAATGAGATGGAGATCTGAGGCTCCCTGATCATGCATGAGCTTAAAAAACGCATCAATTTTAGCCATATAAAACTCCTTCGAGAAACAGTGATTATTCGTGAATAGGGCTTGATTCTATATTCGGCCGGCACCCCATCTTCGCCTGTTTTGGCCTGCTCACATAACCTGAAGGTCACACGTAAACCCTTTTGTGTGTAACCTTCAGATCAGATTTCGCCGTATCCAAGTCAGGCCTGCTTGATAAATCTAAGTGTTGAATCTGTTTCATCAGCAGCCTTGCTCTCCTTTTTACTCATTTCAAGCATTTTTGTGTGGGTTTCAATTACAGCGCTTATCTGTACTTCCAACTGCATACGCTGTCTTTTCAATTCAGCTATATCGATGTGAAGTTGTGAAAGCCTCTGATGTGTTTTATTGAGAATTCTTTCTGCCTCAACTTCAGCCTCAGCAATAATTCCTTCTGCAGATTTTCTGGCATTTTTTTTCATCTGCTCCAAAACCTTCTGGGAATGAAGCAGAACCCTTTTAAAAGAGCTCTCTCTGGTTTTGTAGCCCTGATTTTCAAGATCAAGGCGATGACGCTTTTCTTCTACAGTCTGAATTGTATAATTAAGTTTCTCAAATTCATGGGCAACTTTCTCAAGAAATGTATCAACTTCCTGAACATCAAAACCCCTGAATCTTGCAGTAAACTCCTTTTGCTTAATCACAGCAGGTGTAATACCCATAGCTCTCCTCACTTGTTTTTATATGAAAGTCCATGCAAACTACTGCAATTGCATGACTTTCTAAGTTTGTTGTGGCCGATACACTTACCACGCTCCGGCCGTGCCGGTTATATGAAAGTCCTGGCAAACCAGGAGTAGGGGCAACCCCCTGTGGTTGCCCTTCATCATTTGTTGTGTGCAGACTTAGAACCACCAGGGCTGCCCATGGCAGTTATATGAAAGTCTGTCCAAACGACTATAATCATTAGACTTTCATTTTTTGGTTTCTGCCCTTTAGGGTATTGTGGCCGATGCGGTAACCATGCTCCTGCCAGTTTCTGCCCTTTAGGGTATGCCGGTTATATAAAACTCAGTCCAATAGACTGTGATTAAAACACACTGCCCCGGGCCAAATCTTTAAGACTTGCCACCAAAAAATTCTGCAAAAAAATAACAAAAAGAATGGCAATAATCGGTGACATATCCAAACCACCAAAATCAACTGGAATTCTTCTTCGTATCTGATACAGCACAGGCTCAGTAACATTATTAATAAATCTGACAATACTGTTATAGGGATCTGGATTAACCCATGACAGAACAGCCCTGGCAATAATTATCCACATGAATATGTTTAAAACATATTCAATAACAATTGCAATTGCACCCAAAAAATTTCCTATAATAGACATATTTCTACTATTATCTCCTTAAAAATTTGTATTAACAATCATTTCTATTTTGGTGATCCTACCATAAATTGTACATATAAGATATCTTATTTGTAGCTTTAAAAGTCAAGATCTTTGTATATTCAAACCCTGATTCCAAAAAAAACAGGATATAATTGTTAAGGATACCTTGATAGCAGCCACCTGTAACCCGCTGAATTGTAAACGTTTACATAGCGCTGCAAATGCAAGGCCTGACAGGCAGACGTACCCATGTACTTCAAATGCCCTGAGAACGCTTGCCCAGAATTTGACCGTCAAATTATTTATTTTAATTTTAAATAAAAAAAAACTTGACAAATAAAGATTTATACCATATGCAATGGTTTAACCATTCAGTTTTATATGAAAGTCTTGGCAAAATAGGAGTGTACTTTCATCATTTGTTGTGTGCAGACTTAAACCACCAAGGCTGCCCGTGGCAGTTATATGAAACTCCTTATAACTATTTAAACTCATGGAGTTTTATCTTTTGTTGTGGCCGATGAGCAATAACCATGCTCCGGCCATGCCGGTTATATATAACTCAACTTTCTGGATTGTACATGTCAAGGACTGGACGCTGCGTGGGGTCAGGCTTTCGTTATTGTCATTATCTTGACTTTTTGGTTAATTATCTTCACTGTTTGATAACGACACAAATAACAAAAGCCTGACCCCGATATGGTTTTGAGACTTTAACCGGTAAAATTAAGGTCAGAAAGTTGAGTATATAAATAATGAGCAGGGAGAAAAACTGTGCCAGAGATACAAAGCCCTGATTTTCAAAAGGCAAAAAAGAACAGAATTTTCCAAGACGTTATTGAACAGATTCAGGAGGCGATCTTTAGCCGCAAACTAAACCCGGGAGACCTTCTTCCTCCGGAAAGGGAGCTAAGAGAGTGCTTTAATATCAGCCGGGGAACATTGAGGGAAGCCCTGCGCGTACTTGAACATAAAGGACTCATTGAGATTAAAGTGGGAACCGGTGGAGGATCTGTTATCAAACATGCTGGAGTAGAGCAGCTCACCGAAAGCATTGCCCTTTTAATCAGATCCAGAAGCCTGTCTCTTTTTGACATTGGTGAATTTCGTGAAGGTATGGAAGGAAAAATCGCATGGCTTGCATCAAAAAGAGCTGACAACAATGACATTGCAAGGCTGAAAAAGCTGCTTTCCCTGTCGGAAGCTGCTGTAAAACAAGGATTAAGTGCATGGGGAAACTTTATTGATGTTGACCAGAAAATTCATAAAGAACTTGCCCTGATATCAAAAAACTCTCTTTACACTTATACATCCCAGGTGATTCATGACAACATTGGAAAATATTACGACAAATATCTGGACAAAACATTAAACAGGATGAAAGAGAATCTGCAGGATCTTCAGGACATTGTCTCTTCAGTGGAAAATCATATGCCTGAAAAAGCAGCGATGTTTGCTGAAAAGCATGTACACCGTTTTAATATTCGTATGAGAGAAAAAGAGACTTTATCTGGAAAAAAGGCTTTACTTGCTGATCATCCCAAAGAGGATGGTCTTTAGACCCATAATTGTTTTATTTTAGGAGAGATATTATGAACAGGTTTTTTAATTTTTTCACAGCTTTTCTGTTTATTTTTACCATGGCAGTATCACCTGCGTTTGCATCCGATACAATCAGGATAGGAGTTCAGTCTCCCACCACTGGAAAATACGCCAACGAAGGACAGGGTATTGACCAGGGAGTAAGACTGCTTGCTGAACAGATCAATGCAAAGGGCGGAGTGCTTGGCAAAAAAATTGAAATATTTACATGTGATGATGAAGGTACAGCAATGAAAGCTGCCATCTGTGCCAAAGATCTTGTAAACAAAAAAGTCATGGCTGTTATAGGCTCATACACATCGACATGTGCAGAAGCTGCCCAGGCAACCTATTACAGAGCAGGTGTTCTCCAGACCAGCGATGGAACGAGTGATACTCTTACCGAGCATGGTTACTGGACATTTTTCAGAAACTCCTTTCCAAACAGTGCAGAAGCAGAATACAGTGCAAACTACTTTGTAAATGTAAAAAAATACAAAAAGATAGCTATTGTATCTGACTTTTCAAGCTTTGCAAATGGTCTTGCCAATGCAGTTGAATCAGAGATTAAAAAGCTTGACGGTAATATTGTCTACAGGGGTAAAATAAAGGCTGGTTCCCAAAACTACACACCTGTACTTACCAGAATCAAATCAAAACATCCTGATGTAATCTATTTCAGTGGATATTATCCTGAAGGAGGACTTCTCAGAGCCCAGCAGATGCAGCTTGGTATCCAGGCCGACTTTGTAGGGGGCAATTCATGTGATAACCCTGATTTTCTGAAACTTGCAGGAAAATTTGCAGAAGGTTGTTTTCTCATCAATGTTCCAACGCCTGCAATGCTTCCCTATGATCTTGCTGTGAACTTTTTAAAGGATTACAGAGCAAAATACAAGATGGATCCCCCAAGTATCTGGACTCTGCTCAACCTGGACGGAATGAGAGCCATCCTCCATGCAGCTGAAGAGACAAAAAGCACTGATACAAAAACTATAGCTGAATATCTTCATAAAATGAAAGATTTTCCGGGTATTTCCGGTCCCATCAGCTTTGCAGCTGACGGCAACAGAATCGGCAGTGCCCATCAGACATATGAGATACAAAAAGACGGTTCCTATAAAATTGTACATCATTAGACCAGAGCGTAAGGGTCATGAAAGAGCGTAAGGGTCACGAAAAATACCTCATTAATGATTTCAATCTATTATCACATCACAATGCAATGCAGAAAACTTAAGATTGATGAGTTAGAAATCAAGGTTGGCTTTGCCTCTTGGGCTCCCAAATAAAAAAACAAGGGGGGCCAGGAGGCAGGGTCATTAAATTATGAATTATCAATTATCAACTTTCAACTTTCAACTTTCAATTATCAATTATCAATTTTCAACTTTCAATTTTCAATTTTCAATTAATTGTTAAGCCTGACCCCTCCGTTGTTCCTGCAATCAGGATATATGGCCGACGTTAGAACCAAACCCCAAA
>JAYEHB010000564.1:0-3827 GCA_034659375.1 Thermodesulfobacteriota bacterium | reverse complement strand
TCTTGTTATTCTGGATGAACCTGCAAGCTCTCTTGATGTAAATAGTGAATTTGAAGTTTTTAAAAAATTCAGGGAACTTGTTAAAGATAAATCTGCTCTTATTATCAGCCACAGATTTTCAACTGTGAAAATGGCGGACAGAATTTTGCTATTACAGGATGGAAAAATTATTGAAAATGGAAGTCATGACGAGCTTATGAAGATTGATGGGAAATATGCTGATCTTTTTCGGAAACAGGCAGATCAATATAACTGCCACGGGCAGCCTTGGTGGTCTAAGTCTGCACACAACAAATGATGAAAGTTACACTCCTAGTTTGCCAGGACTTTCATATAAATTATATAAATGGCATCAAAAATGCAAGTTAATACTCATATACATATAAGATAGAACTGGATAAATTCAGATTAACTCAGGTTAACTCAAATTAACTCAAAAATTTTTAATAAATATAGATTAGGAGATCAATCATGAAAAAGCTGATATTATTTGCCTTTGTAATGACATTATTTGGCATATGTACCACAAGCCTTTTTGCTAAAGATTGGCGCAGTGTTTTTGTAGCAGCTCTGGAAAAAGGAAAAACTGTTGAATTACCGGCAGGGCAGACCCCGGCAGAGGGCCTTGCATATACACCTCCCGAAGAGGTTGTCCTTGAAGAGGCGGTTGCAAAGGCAATGGAGGAAAAAGCTCCTGCCTGTGAATGCATGAAAATAGCAATTGATTATGAGTATAACCCTTACCTGGTTCTGAAAAATATTTATAGTTCAGGTGGAGATGTGGAACTTGATCAACTCTGCATGTGTGCAACTGAAGCAGGGGTCATGAAGGCAATTATTGCCAATGCAGCAGCAGATGCTGTCTCTTCCCTTGATGAACCTGTGTTTGACCGGGATGAAATTTCACAATCCCAGTGCCTTGGCGGTGAAGAAGGGCTTGCATATACTGCTGCAGTGCGCCCGCTGCCGGTTTCTCCTGTGGATAATAGTGGAAACAGGAACTATGCTTCAAAATCAACGCCATGAATTGATTTTTACTGATAAAACTATTCTTTTCAAAATCCCTGCAGATTTTTAATTTGCAGGGATTTTTCATTGACAAACCATTACAATAAAAGTTAAAAATATATAGTTGATAGTTTCTGTCAAATTCTACGGAGTTAGCTAATATCTTAAGACCCATATAACCGGCATGGCCGGAGCATGATTACTGCATCGGCCACAACAAAGAATGAAAGTCATTTGATTCCAAATAGTTGGAAGGACTTTCATATAAAAAAACAAAAAGGAGTACTATTTGTGATCAGGCAAATACAAATATTTGTTTGTTTTATTTCTATGTTCTTCTTTTTATCCATATCCCAGAATGTCATGGCGGCTGATAATCAGATACCTGTGGGGCAGACTGAGATACCTGTGGGGCAGACTGAAAGACCTGTGGAGCAGACTGAGATACCTGTGGGGCAGACTGAAATACCTGTGGGGCAGACTGAGATACCTGTGGGGCAGACTGAGATACCTGTGGGGCAGACTGAAATACCTGTGGGGCAGACTGAAATACCTGTGGGGCAGACTGAAGAGGTGGTGCCTGGCGAAGAGGAGAGAGTAGATGCTGATATCTTTGGTAAAAGAGGAGGTCATTTTCATCCTTTTTTATTTTTTGAGGAGAGATATACTGATAATCTCTACAATACAGAATCAAACGAGCAGGATGATTTTATAACAAGTATTGCTCCAGGCATTTGGATTGCACTGCCATCAAACAGGGAAAAACTTCTGGATATAGGTACAACAACCACATCGCCTGGAGGTCTTGAGATAAGCCGTATAAAACCTGAAACCACAAGAAGATATCAGAGCTATCTTTTGTATTCACCTGAATTTGTGTATTATTCTGATCATTCAGAACATGATTGCACAAATCACAAGGCAGAAGGGTTGTTTCAGTATAATTTCAACATGGGACTTTCCCTTGATTTTGTTGATCAGTTCAATGTCAGACACCAGGCAAACAACAATGGTATCTCAGAACATCTTGATAAGTATCAGGATAATTTATTCAATGTTCTGGCTATATACGACCGGTCTGGGAAATTCAGGTTCAGGCTGGATTATTCAAATTATGACCTTGATTATGATGATGCAATTAATGATTACATGGACAGAAATGACAACTCTTTTTCTGTATATATCTTTTACAGGATAAAACCCAAAACCTCTCTGTTTGTGGAGTATGAATTTTCAGATATTGATTTTGATACATATTCTGATTCTGACAGTGTTGAGAACAGATATTATGCAGGTGTTCAATGGGATGTTACTGCCAAGACCAAAGGCAGGATAAAACTCGGGTTTCTTGATAAAGATTTTGATAAAGCATGGATGGAAGATCAGGCTGGTTTCTCTTTTGAGATTCAAACCCAGCATAATTTTACACCAAAGCGTGCTCTTCAGATAAATGGTTTTCAGAGATTTAACGAATCCAATTTGATTGGTTCAAGCTGTTTTCTTACAAAAGGCTTAACTGCGGCATGGCTCCAGAGATTTTCTGAAAAATGGTCTGGAACATTAACAGGGTCATTTACCAATGATGAATATGAGGGAGAATTTACATATGCCGGTGTTACAGAAAAGAGAGAGGATGATACCTTTTATATTGCTCCTTCTTTAAGATATGAATTCAGGGATTGGATGACTTTTGATCTTGCATATATCTATACCATTCGAGATTCTAATTTTAACATTTTTGATTTTGTCAATAATACAATTTTTTTAAGGATGAATATTTCACTTTAAAAAAAATCAAATGTAAGTGAACTTTTGAGATATGAGATATGAGATATGAAAAATAAAATAAAATATACTCTTTTTTTTCTAATTTTGGTAAGTCTGCCTCTTGTGGTGCAAGCTGGGGAATATACTGTTGGAGATGGTGATGTTTTAAGCATCAGTGTTTATGAAAATGAAGATCTTTCAACAACAGTCCGGGTGACTGCGAATAATACAATCAGGATTCCTCTCATAGGGGAGATCAGTGTAGCTAATTTAACAGTGTCCAAGGTTTCATCAAAAATTGAAAACCTTCTTGCCGACGGATATCTTGTAAATCCCCAGGTTGATGTGTTTATAAAAGAGTACAGAAGCAAAAAAGCGATTATCCTTGGGCAGATCAGAAATCCAGGCCTTTACGAACTTCGTGGTAAAACAACTCTACTTGAATTTATATCAAAGGCAGGTGGTATGACCTCTGATGCCGGGTACAGAGCAACCATAAAACGTAAAAACCTTGCCAGGGATAAAAAAAAAAAAAATAAGATAGAGATTGATCTTGAGCGTCTTATTGAAAAAGGCGATACAACTCTTAATATTTCCATAAAAGATGGGGATAGTCTCTATATTTCAAAAGCTGATATCTATTATGTATCCGGCGAGATTAAAAAACCTGATTCATATAAATTTGAATCTGATATTACAATCATCAAGGCAATCACAAGGGCAGGGGGGTTTAGCAAAATTGCTGCCAGGGATAAGGTGAAAATTATCAGAATCGTTAAAGGCAGAAAAACTATAATTGCAAATGTCAAAATGGATGAACCTGTGCTTCCTGATGATGTAATTGTTGTTCCAGAGAGTTTTTTCTAAATTGGGCGAATTACAGACAGTGGATGGATCAGTTACTAACGCGGGAAACCCGCAACCCGGTTGCCGTTCCTCATTTTCTTGTTTTTTTAACAGAAACTGAGGAATAAGGCACTAAAGTATGGATAAAGAATAGATACTTATGGATGAAAAAGAGATACACTTAAGGGATTACCTTAGAGTAATAA
>JAYEHB010000563.1:0-3828 GCA_034659375.1 Thermodesulfobacteriota bacterium | reverse complement strand
TTTTGAGATTGTTATTGAAGAGAATTTAGAAACAAGAGCCCACGATATACTTGAAAAATATTATTATGAGAACATGAAGAGTTTGAATGATTTTAAAGAACAGATTCCACCACTGCCGGCAAAAAAGATTACACCTGTTCTCATTGTACTGGCTCTGTTAATGATCCATCTTGGTTGTGAATATGCCGGTGTTCATAAAAATATTATTCTGGAGTATGGATCTTCAGCTCTTTATATTTTACAGGGAGAATATTACAGAATTTTTACTGCCCTCATGCTCCATGCAGATATAGAGCATCTTGCCGGAAATATTGCAGGAATTCTGATTTTTGGTATTCCTCTCTGTACAATCACAGGATCAATCCAGGGATTTTGTCTGCTTGCTGCTTCCGGGGCAGCAGGAAATCTCATAAACGCCTGGATGTACAGAACCGCTCATCTTTCAATTGGTGCTTCCACCTCTGTCATGGGTGCGGCAGGTCTTCTTGTGGCATTTCAGATGAAAAAAAAAGCTGCAGTTAAGGGGTTTAAACCTTCAATCTTTCTTCCACTGGGTGCCGGAGCAGCTCTTGTGGGAATGTTAAGTGGTGGTGAAAACACGGATGTTTCAGCTCACATTTTTGGTTTTGCATCAGGTCTTGTAATGGGAGGGCTTGTCTCTTTTTTCGTATGGATCAAAGAGGCAAAACAATAGAGAGACAGCTTTTATTTTTAATTGCCACTCTCTAATGGCCAGTTCACAGTCCCTGTAAACACAAACTCAGCAGGCCCTGTTTTAAAAATGTGATTGCTGGTTTTGTTCCACTCTATTTCAAGATCGCCTCCTTCAAGGTGAATAAGAGCTTTATTGGATGTTTTGCCAATCATATGTGCAGCTACCAGAGCGGCACAGGCACCGGTACCGCATGCCAGGGTCTCACCTGCACCCCTCTCCCACACCCGCATCTTCAGCTCATTTTCACTTAACACCTCAATAAACTCCACATTGGCTTTTTCAGGGAATCGTTCATGGGTTTCAATCTCTTTTCCAAGTTTTGCAAGGTCAATTTCATTAACATCATCAACAATAACAACGGCATTGGGATTACCCATGGAAACTGCTGTTATAGAAATCTCCTTCCCATTGACAAGAACTATTTCGTTAAGAGCCTGGCTGCCGGTTGAAATAAAGGGAATTTTATCCGGTGCCAGGATAGGTTCCCCCATGTCAACACGTACCAAGCCTGCCCCTTTTGAATCATTTTTTACTATTTCAGGAATCACAGTTCCGGCAGGAGTTTCAACCCTGATTACATTTTTCTTAACTATCCCTTTTTCCAGAAGATATTTTGCAAAACATCTCATGCCATTACCGCACATACTGGCTTCTGAACCATCTGAATTAAAAATTCTAAATCTGATATCATGGGTTTTTGAATCAAGAACAAGAATAATACCATCGGCTCCAACACCAAAATGCCTGGAGCATAGATGCTTTGCAAGGTCAAAATAAGTTGATATAGCGTGGATTTCACCTGTTCTGTCATCTAAAATAACAAAATCATTTCCCAGTCCATGCATTTTAACAAATTCAATTTCCATATCATCTCCAATATAACCGGCATGGCCGGAGCATGGTCATTCTCATCGGTCACAATACCCTAAAGGGCAGAAACCAAAATATGAAAGTCATGCGATTGCAGTAAGTTGAACGGACTTTCATATAACCGGCACGGCCGGAGCGTGGTTTCCGCATCGGCCACAACAAATTTAGAAAGTCTATCATTGTAAATGGTTGGACGGACTTTCATATAAACTGCCACGGGCAGACCTGATCTTTCACAATTAACAATTAACAATTCACAATTCACAATTCACAATTCACTGGTTCAGGGTGTTAAGAATGGGCTCTTCAAGTATTTCAATCTGCCAGTTCCGAAAATTCTTAATTTTTTCAAACTCTTCCCTGTGCCGGGGAGCTGCCGAGGCAATTGCAGTTATCATAGTGTTATTTATAAGAAAGCCGGGTTCAATGCCTGTTTTTTTACTCACAAGGGTGCGCATCTCCTTTAAAGACTTTATTCTTTCAGAGACCCTGGGACCAAGCTCTGGAGCCTTTTTCCTGGGATATACCGGAAGATCCTCGTCCTTGATTTCAAGTCCCTTTAAGATGGCTTTAATACAAGATTCTCCATACATCCCCATCTGCCTTGGACTTAAAGCCCCTGTGTTTTTAAGAAACACCATTGAATCTGGTTTTTCAATTGTCATCCTTAATATTGCATTTGCACCTATAACCTTAAACAGGGGACGGTCTTTCTCCTCAGCCATACTCTTGCGCATATTGAGAAGGCTTTCCAAAACTGCAAGATTTTTTCTGCTCATCTTTCCTGCGCCTTTGAATTTAAAAAAAAGAGGATCATGCCCATTATTCTCATATCTGACTCTGGTCTGGAGTTCAAACTCTTCTTTTGCCCACTCAAGTCTGCCTCTGTTTTCAAGCTGTTTTGTCAAAATATCAGAAAGTTCCACAAGATATGCCACATCAGTTACACTATAATTTATCATATCTCTTGAAAGGGGCCGTCTTGACCAGTCAGTCTTTTGAAAACTCTTATCAACACTAAGGTTAAAATGTTTCTTTAACAGTGCTGCAAGACTTCTCTTCTGGATACCAAGAAATCTGCATGCAATTTCAGTATCAAAAAGATTATTTATTTTGATATCAAAATCCCTGTCAAGGCTTCTAATATCAAAATCTGCACCATGAAATACCTTTGTTATGTTATGGTCTTCAAAAACAGGTTTAAGTGGAGCCAGATCATTGACGCTTAAAGGATCAATAAGAAAAGGGGTATTTGAATCAGCAATCTGAACAAGGCAGACCTTTTCTTTAAAGTGATACATGGAGTCAGCTTCAAGATCAACAGCAACTCTTTTTTCATTTTTTAAAAATTCACATTTTCTGGCAAGTTCCTCTTTTGTGCTGATCAGAGTATATTCAATCATTTTTTTCTTGACCGTTTCAGGGAGTTCCCTTAGAATTAGGTGTTTTAGATGAAAGTCTTATATAAAGAGACTGAAATTAGATAAATTGGCTCTTAATCTTTCACCCATTTGTTTGTTGTGGCAGGCCGTTCTGCCATGGCCGTTAGTGTTTTTATAAAACTTTTTAGCATATAACCTGAAGGTCACACGTAACCGGCATACCCTAAAGGGCAGAAACTGGCCGGAGTATGGTTATTGCTCATACAAATAAAATATGAAGCTTGTCAGGACGTTTACATTAACTTAAAGTGCCCATCCTCAAGTTTCAACAATAAAAATTGGATAATAAAATGATTAACATAACATTTCCTGATAACAGTATAAAGTCTTTTAATGAATATCCCAAAGGAATGGATGTGGCAAGGAGTATTTCTGAAGGACTTGCCAGAAATTGCGTTGCAATGGAGATAGATGAAAAACTTCTTGATTTAAATAATACAATCGAGCAGGACTGCAAAATCAGGCTGATTACTGTTAAGGATAAGGAGGCACTTGAGATCCTCCGGCACAGTTCCGCCCATGTAATGGCTGAAGCTGTTCAAAATCTTTACAAGGAGGCAAAACTTACTATAGGGCCTGTTGTGGAGAATGGTTTCTACTATGATATTGATATGGAATCGGTGTCAAAGGATGATTTTCCTGCCATTGAAGCGGAGATGAAAAAAATTATCAAAAAAAAAAAACCCTTTGAACGTATGGAAGTTACAAAGGATCAGGCTCTTGAGATTTTTAATGATAATCCTTATAAGATAGAAATTATCAATGCACTTGAGGATCAGGACATTACCCTTTACAAACAGG
>JAYEHB010000562.1:0-3838 GCA_034659375.1 Thermodesulfobacteriota bacterium | reverse complement strand
TGGAGATAAGTGATGTAAAAGAGATTGGTGATTCATATTATATTATCAAACCTGTTGAAAAAACCGAACCTGCTGTTCTTGAATTTGAAAAGGCAAAAGAGAGTGTTAAAAAAGATTTAACAGAAGATTTGCAAAGGGAAGCGGCCCAAAAAGATGCCCAGAGTTTTCTTGCATCTTTAGAGGATACTAATGATATACAAAAAGCAGCCAGAGAGACGGATCTGAAAGTAACAACAACAGAATTTTTTACACGGAATGGAAATATTCCCCAACTGGGAAACAGTCCTGAAATTGTTAAGGCTGCATTTAAACTTACTAAAGAGAATATGATCTGCCAGAAAGTTTTGAAAAGTAATGGCAATTTCTACATTATATCTTTTAATGAGAAAAAGGTGCCTGATCAGGCAAAAATAGATGAAAATCTGACCAGGGAAAAAAAACAGCTTGCCATAAAAAAGCAGAACAGCACTTATGCTGCCTGGATTAAAGAGTTAAAAGCCAATGGAACAATTGAAATAGAGCAGGGAATTATCGATTAAAAAGGTTAATGATAACCAGAAATTTGAGTTAATGAATTTTTATTTTAGTGGTGCAGGGATGAAGAGTATGAGTTTACAGGGCGATAAGAGAAGATCTATTTTAAATGTGGGAGTGCTTTTTTTTGTGGTTTTCTGGATGTTGTTTGCAGGAGGCTGCTCTGATCTGCACCACCATGGAGTAAGCGGTCAGAAAGCAGGGATAGAGAAAGCATCAACAGATGTGGTGAAAGTGACTTCTGATCATGATTCTGCACCTGTTGTGAATCTGGCTTTTGACCCTGCTCTTGTCATGGGCACCCTGGACAATGGTTTTAAATATATTCTCCTGGAGAATTCAACTCCTGAGAACAGGGTGAGCATGCATCTTGATGTTCTTACCGGCTCCATGAATGAGACAGAAGAACAGCGCGGGATTGCTCATTTTCTTGAGCACATGGTTTTTAACGGTTCAACCCATTTTAAGCCTGGAGAACTTGTTGAGTATTTTCAGTCCATTGGCATGAGTTTTGGCGGGGATGCCAATGCCCATACCTCTTTTTTTGAAACTGTATATGATATTTTTCTTCCATCAGGGGATAAAAAAAGTCTTGAACAGGGTCTTGTGGTATTGGATGATTATGCCAGGGGAGCTCTTTTACTTGACTCTGAGGTGGATAAAGAAAGGGGGGTTGTCCTTTCTGAAAAGCGTGACAGAGATTCAGTTTCATACAGGACGTTTCAGGAGTCATTAAAGTTTTCACTGCCCGGGTCAAGGATAAATAATCGTCTTCCCATTGGTTTGGAAAAGGTTATCAAAAAGGCTGACAGTAAACTTTTCAGATCATATTACAACACATGGTACAGACCTGAAAATATGGTTTTGATCATGGTGGGGGATTTTAATGCTCTTGAGGCAGAAGAGCTCTTAAAAAAGAAATTTTTTTCAATGAAACCAAGGAGTGATAAAAAATATATTCCTGAAGATTTGTGGGAAAAACATTCCGGGTTAAAAGTTTTTTACCATTATGAGGCTGAAGCAGGTAACACAGATGTTTCCATTAATACTATTACGAAAAAGGCTTTTAAAACCGATACTTTAACAGCCTTTAAGGAACGGGCGGTAAAGAGTGCTGCAAAGATGATTTTTCAGAATCGTCTTTCAAAACTTGTAAGAAAAAAGTCCTCACCATGTACCCATGCAGGGATCTATTCAGGAGATTATCTTCATAATATTAATTTTTCTGCAATAAGTGCTGACTCAGACCCGGATAAATGGAGGGATACACTTGTTCTCCTTGAAAACAGACTTCGTCAGGCTTTGGAATTTGGATTTACCAGACAAGAACTTAAAAGGGTAAAGGCTGATTTTCTCCTGAAACTTGATAAATCAGTAAAAGAGAGAACCACCAGGAAAAGCAGCAAGCTTGCACGAAAAATTATCAGCCAGGTCAATAGAAAAAGAGTTTTTCAGTCCCCTGAACAGAGAAGGGATATTTTAAAGCCTTTTATTTTATCTCTTACCGTAAAAGATGTAAATTCTGCCTTTGAAGATATCTGGGCTGCAGAGCACAGACTTGTGGAGGTAACAGGCAATGCATTAATAGATTCTGATAAAGATGCTTCCAGGCAAGTGATTCGCACCTTATATAATAAAAGCAAAATGAAAAAAATTGCCAGATATCAGTCTGGAAAAAATGCAGTTTTTCCTTATCTTCCTGAACCTTTGACCATGGGTACCATTAAAAAGGTAAGCAAGGTAAAAGATCTTGGTATTTCCATTATTGACATGGTTGGATCAGATAAAAATCAGGTTCGGTTGAATCTTAAAAAAACAGAATTTAAAAAAGGAGAATTCATTTTCAGGGTCGATTTTGGAAAAGGCAGAAAAGCAGAGCCTGTTTCAAAGCCTGGTCTTGGTTTAATAGCCGCCAGTGTGATAAATGAAAGCGGGCTTGATTCTCTTGACAGGGATCAGCTTGATGCAGCTTTGGCCGGAAGAGATGTAAATATTAGATTTAACACAGATCAGGATGGATTTTCTCTGTCAGGGAGAGCAGGTGTGGATGAGGCAGAGCTTGTTTTTCAGCTTGTACGTTCATATTTTCTTGATGCCGGTTTCAGGCAGGAAGCTCTTTTGCTTGCAGTTGAACGGTATAAACAGATGTATCAAAGTCTTTTAAGAACCCAGCAGGGGATGATGCAGCTTAAAGGTGATAGTTTTCTTGCCGGCAAAGATTCACGTTTTGGCATGCCAAAATTTGCCATGGTGGAAAAGATAAGATTAAAGGATATTGAATCCTGGATAAAACCTGTTTTTGAGAATGCTGATATTGAGATATCTGTTGCAGGTGATTTTGATTCTAACAGCGTGATCGCTGCTGTTCAAAAATATATGGGAACTCTTCCAGAAAGCAGAGGAACCATAGATGAGATTACCAGGGCAGAACCTTATTTCCCTTGTGGTAAAACCCTTGAGTTAAAGGTTGAAACAAAGATAAATAAAGGTATTGCAAGATTAACCTTTCTAACAGATGATTTCTGGAATATTAAACAGACAAGAAGGCTCAATATACTTGCCACTGTTTTTTCTGACAGACTTAGAAAGAGAATACGTGAAAATCTTGGAGCTGCCTATTCTCCATATGCTTATAATAACCCCTCTAAGGCCTATGACGGGTATGGGGTTTTTAATGCTGTTGTGTCACTTGATCCTGATAAGATTGAGTCTGTGGTTAAAGAGATGGAGATGATTGCATTTTCCCTTGCTGAGAATGGTGTTGAACAAGATGAGCTGACTCTTGCCCTGGAGCCTGTGAAAACTCATATCAAGGATATGAAAAAGACCAATGAGTACTGGCTTAATTCAGTTTTGTCAGGGTGTAAGAAGCACAGTGAGAAATTTGAATGGGCAAGGGATATTTTTAATGATTATGCTTCCATATCCGAGGATGATATTTCTGCTCTTGCAGAGAGCTACTTTAAAAAGAGCAAAAAAGCTTTAATCATTATTAAGCCTTTTTAAGTAACAAAAAAAATAATTTACCCCTCCTGCTTGCCCTTTTGCCCGTCTTCTAAGTTGTGATCACAGGTACATAGTTTTCACTATGCTCCTGTGATCACGCCTTGAAGACGAACAAAATGGCTGCACGATATGAGTAGATTATTTTCTTCCAGTTCCCTAAAAGTTCGGATTGGAGGGGGGTATCCCTTTTCTTACACGTTTTTCTGATCAGGCATGAAGGAATCCACGCTTTCCGCATCATTGTTTCTGATATAGAAATCAAGATCAAAAAGTTGTTTAAATGAAAGCTCTGAAAATT
>JAYEHB010000561.1:0-15029 GCA_034659375.1 Thermodesulfobacteriota bacterium | reverse complement strand
TTTTTATGCTACAAACAGGGACGAGTGGTGAACAACGTCAACAATAACAGAGAATGAATCCATGAATAATGAAAAGGTACTTGTAACGGGTGGCGGCGGTTTTTTAGGCAGAGCTGTTGTGAAAAAACTTGTGAAAAAAGGAGTGGAAGTCAGGAGTTTTTCCAGAAATTATTATGAGGAGCTTAATTTTCCCGGCGTTGTGCAGGTTAAGGGTGATCTTGCAGATAAAAGAGCTGTTACAGAAGCAGTGACAGGTGTTGATGTGGTTTACCATATTGCTGCAAAGGCAGGAATATGGGGTGAGTGGTCAGATTTTTTCAAGGTAAATGTTACTGGTACTGATAATGTTATTAAGGCCTGCCTGGAAAACAGAGTTAAAAGGCTGATTTATACCAGTTCTCCAAGTGTTGTGTTCCATGGAGACGATATGGAGGGTGTTGATGAATCTGTCCCATATCCTGCAAAGTACCATGCTGCTTACCCTGAAACCAAGGCAATTGCAGAAAAACTTGTGAAAAAGGCAGGCTGTAAAGAGCTTGCCACGATAATTTTAAGACCCCATCTTATCTGGGGACCTAAGGACAATCATCTGGTTCCAGAGTTAATTAAAAAAGCAAAAAGATTAAAAAGAGTCGGCAACGGCAAGAATCTGGTGGATACCATATATGTGGATAATGCTGCTGATGCCCATGTCCTTGCAGCAGATGCTCTTGAAAAGAATCCTTCTCTTTCAGGTAATGTCTATTTTATAAGCCAGGATGAACCTGTCTCTTTATGGCAGATGGTTGATGATATCCTTGATGCAGCAGGGCTTCCTCCTGTTAGAGGCTCTGTATCAGCCAGGGCAGCCTTTGTTGCTGGTTCTGTTTTTGAGTTTTTGTTCTCTTTTCTGAAAATTGATAAAGATCCTCCCATGACAAAATTTGTGGCACGGGAGCTTGCCACTTCCCACTGGTTTGATATTTCAAAGGCTAAAAAAGATCTTGGATATTTTCCTGAAATTTCAACAAAACAGGGGCTTGAATTTCTCAGAGAATCGTTTGGAATTATAGATATCCCGACATGACTTGATACCATCACTATTAATATTATGGTGCAATGAGTATCAGGTCATTTCAGGACTGCTATAGTTGATTCTTAATTTGAGGTGGTTATTTCAAAGAAGTTTTTTATCTCATCTTCTTTTTTTCTCAGTTTTTCTACAATTAAGCGTAAAACAGCCTCATTTGTGCCGGCTTTTCTATGGGAATTTTTTACTGTAACAGGTACTGGATTGCCGCTGTGACCTATGTGTGCTTTATGGCACAGATAATCTGCCAGGTTTATGATTAAAGCATGATGTCTATATTCAACCGGGCACGCTTCAGGGTTGTGATGAAATCTGCATGGAAGGAGAATGGCTGAAGGAAATCTCCATCTTTTCAGTAAAAGACCTGCAACAACAGCATGATCCATGTTAAAAATGTCTGGCTCTACACGAAACAGAGGTTTTCTATTCTGCATTGCAGATTCCCTGACTTTTTTGTATTCTTCCTTAAAATAGATAGAAAAGATTATTTTCCCCATGTCATGGAGAAGAGCAGGAATAAAAATTTTTTTGGCAATGGCAGAATTGGTTCGGGTTGCAATCTCTTTTGCTGCTGTTGCACATCCTATGGAATGTATCCACAATGCCTTCATATCAAGGGAAAGGCCTGTGTTTTTGTCTGCAAAGGAGGACATTACACTCATTCCTAAGGCTATCCCGATTATTTCATCAAAACCAATAATAGTTATTGCTCTTTTTATTGTTTCAGCTTTGGTCCTCTGGCCATAGTAAACTGAGTTTGCAAGTCTTAAAAGCTTGTTGGTCATTCCCATGTCATAAGATATTATTTTAGCAAGATCCTTGGTGGTTGTACTCTCATCAGAAGCTGCACTAAGGATATTATTTACAATAACAGGAAGCGTGGGCAGTTCAGTTTCACTGCTTTTAATCATTCTGATTATTTTTTTATTAATATCCATATTTATAATATCTCTTTTAGAATTATTGCCCAAATCTGTTGAAAAATATTTTTTCAGTTTGAAGTGACTCTTTTGAATGAGGCTTCTTTTCCTCATCAGGATACCCTATTGCTATAATAGATTCAACTTTTATCTTTTCAGGGATATCAAGAATCTTTTTTATATACTTTTCTGCACTGATTGAGTTCTTATGTTCTCTTTTTCTTATCTGTATCCAGCATGAGCCAAGATCAAGTGCTTCTGCAGCAAGCTGGATAAAGATTGAAGCAATGGAACTATCTTCCACCCATACATCACTTTTTTCACAATCTGCACATACAACTATTCCCAAAGGGGCATTTTGCAGGAATGCTGCACCATGGGGCTTTGCCTTTGACAGTTTTTCAAGAATAGTTTTCTCGTCAATAACAATAAAGTGCCATGGGTTGAAACTTCGTGAGGATGGTGATCTTAATGCTGATTCAATGAGTTTATCAATTTTTTCTTTTTCAATTTTAACTGGTTTGAATTTTCTTTTGGATCTTCTTTTTTCAATTAAATCAAAAAACATACTCCTCCTTTTTTTTACTGAAGAGGTGTGACATCAATGGTGCCGTCTGATGTCATCTCATTAAATTTTTTGCTGAGAAAAGTTTTAAATTTTTTCCTTGTAACAGGCCATAAGAGGAGAAGACCTGCTGAATCTGTTAAAAGACCAGGTGTTATGAGAACAATACCTGCAACAAATATTATCAGAGCATCAATAAGATCCTCTGCAGGCATTATACCCTGCTGCATATTGGAGCGAACCTTGAGCATTGTCTGCATCCCTTCCATTCTTGCAAGCCATGCTCCAAAAAAACCGGTTCCAATCACAATGAGGATTGCATTGAAGCCGCCAAGAACAGTTCCAATTTTTATGAGAAGATAAAGCTCTATTACCGGGATAAGAGTAAAACATAGAAAGAGTTTTAAAAGCATTTTGTGATCTCCGCATCTTAATCCATGGGTTCATCAACGGCAAGTATCATTCCGTAGCCACCCTGAATATTTCTTGTGTTGGTGATGCCTTTACTTGCCAGAATAATCTGAACTTCGTAGGAACGGGGGCCTGAGCCGCAGAGCAGGCACAGGGGTTCATCTGTGGGGACTTCATTAATCCTGTCCCTGAATTCATCCTGGGGGATATTTATCCATCTTTTGCCATATCTTTTCACAAACGGTTCTGCCTGAACCTGGCTTCGGATGTCAAGAACTCGTGTTTTTTCCTGTTTAAACTCTTCAAGAAAATCCATGGCATCAACAGGTATGTGGCTCCCTTTAATGGTATTGTCAAGGCAGTTGCCTGCATTGTTGATAATATCCATGGCAGAAGCATAGGGTGGTGCATATGCAGTTTCAAGGGAACATATATCACTGACAGTTGCTCCATACTGCAATAGAGGTGCCACAGCATCAACCCTTGCTTTAACAGCATCTCCCTGGCGGCCGGCAGCTTCTATCCCAAGGATTTTTCTGGTTTTTCTGTCAGCAATGAGTTTAATATACATAAACTGTGAATCAGGATAAAAATGAGCTCGGTCAGACTGGGCAACAACGGAATAAACAGGGTCAAAACCGGCAGCTTTTGCCTGGTTGACTGTTAATCCAGCCTTGGCAATTCCCATGTCAAATATTTTGATGCAGAAAGTTCCAACTGTGCCTTTGAATTGTTCATTTCCTCCATTTATGTTTGTGGCAATGATCCTTCCCTGTCTGTTGGCAAGGGAGCCTAACGGCATTAAAGTGGACTGCCCGTTAACAAGATTTTGAACCTCTACACAATCTCCTCCTGCATAGATATCAGGATCAGTTGTCTGCATGCATTTGTCAACCAGGATACCCCTGGCTCTTCCAATGGCAAGCCCTGCCTTTTCTGCCAGTTCTGAATTTGGTCTGACACCTGCAGCCAGTACAACCAGGTCGCATGGTATGGTTGTTGTGGCTGTCTCAACCGAGGTAACCCCGGTTTTCCTATCACCATTTATACGTACCACTCTTTCTGACAGCATAAGATTGATATCATTTTCCCTAAGCTCTTTGTCTGCAATGGTTGATATGTTTTTTCCAAGGGCAGCCGGCAGAACATGGTCAGCCATTTCAATGAGTGTGGTCTCAATGCCCCAGAGATCGGTCAAAGCCTCAGCCATTTCAATGCCTATGGCTCCTGCACCGATTACCACGGCATTTTCAACTTTTCCCTTGGATATTCTCTCTTTTATGGCTTCTGCGTGGTGGAGGTTTGAAACTGTGAAAACTTCAGGAAGGTCAGAACCCGGGAAAGGCGGTCTGACAGGAGTGGCTCCTGTGGCAATAACAAGTTTGTCATATTCAAGAGCTTCTTCTCTGTCTTCCTTTAAATGGCGTACTGTAATTGTCTTTTCTTTTCTGTTGATGGAGAGTGCTTCAACCTCACTTAGAACCTCAACACCTTTGTCTGTGCGAAAGAACTCCTTGTCCCTCACAGCATGGGCAATTGTTGAGTAAAGACCTTCAAGGTCGGCAACATCACCACCCACATAATAAGGTATGCCGCATCCTCCATAGGATATCAGGTTGTCTCTGTCAATAAGGGTTATTTCTGCATCAGGGTCCAGACGTTTCAGTCTGCATGCTACTTTAGGGCCCAATGCCACTGCTCCGATAATAATTATACGTCCAGGCATTTCTTCTCCTTTTGTCTGTTCCTTAAGATTGTTTCTAATTCATGGTTACAAATTTTGGGCTTGGTTCTATATTCGGCCACTTGATGGTGGGGTCAGGCTTTCGTTATTGTCATTATCTTGACTTTTTTGGTTAATTATCTTCAAGGTTTGATAACGACACAAATAACAAAAGCCTGACCCCTCCGTTGTTCCTGCAATCAGGATATATGGCCGACCTTAGAACCAAACCCCAAGTTTTTAACAATAATACAAAAAATTAAGTTTGCATATGATATTTTTTTATTTGTATTCTGAACCAGGTTTCATCTTTTTTAATCTCTTCCATTTTAATCACTTCATAGGAAGATTCTGGAAGTATTTTAAATATCAGAGGTGACGTTTCAGGGTTACTCCATAGAACTTCAAGGATCTCTCCACCGGGCAGCTCCCTAAAGGTGTTGCTTACCTTAAGAAGTGTAAATACAGAGATTGATCCTCGAAGATCCAGGAGTTTCATTATTTAATTAATCCCAATCTTTTTTTTGCTGCTACTTCGGCTGCCTTTATCAGGGGATAGCCTGCTGGAGATCCTGTGAGCAGAGGGTGTGTTCCTATCTGGGATGTAAGAAGGCTGTTGATGTCCATTCTGTTCTGGATAATAAATCCAATGGTATTTATTAACTCTCCTGTTGACGGGCCGCCAATTACTTCCCCTCCAAGTATTCTACCTGCCTCTTTGCCTGCAATCAGTTTTACAATCTGTTTGTTTGTATTGGGAAGTGTGCCTGGGTGTTTGTCCATGCCTTCAAAAGTAGCTGTAATAATATCAAAACCCTCTTCAATGGCTCTTGCTTCAGTTAATCCTGCAACTCCAAAAGCAGTGTTGCCAATGGCTGTTGAAAAGATAGAAATTGTTCCGGAAAATGTTTTAACAGCAGAGAGTTTAAAGAGATTCATTCCAGCAGTTCTTGCCTCAGCACATGCAGTGGCGGCAAGCATTATATTGGATGGTTTTCTGGTGAAGAAATCTCTTTTTTCAGCACAGTCGCCCACAGCAAAGATGTCAGGAGCAGTGGTGCGCATATATTCATCAACCTGGATAAAACCGGTTTCAGTAATATTAATTCCGCTGGTTTTTGCAAGATCGATATTAGGTCTGTATCCCATTGAGATAAAGATTGCATCTGCTTCCATGGTATCACCATTATCCAGCAATATGCCAGTGGCTTTGTCTGTGCCTGTTATCTCTTTAACACCAACACCTGTTTTTATTTTAACTCCTCTTTTTTTAAGCACTTCTTCTGCTTTAATCGACAACTCCCGGTCAAAGGCAAGTCCTAAAATATTTGGCAGTTTTTCCACAAGAGTGACATCTTTCTTATCCTGGTTAAGTTCATCTGAAATTTCAACTCCAATGAAGCCTGCACCAATAACTATTATTTTTTTGCATTCTTTTAGTTTTATCTGCATTTTATCCAGATAAACCTTGTCTTTGGGAATGACAAAGACATTTTTCAGGTCACTGCCTTTAAGCCATCCAGGTTTTACAGGGGATGAACCGGTTGCTAGAACAAGTTTTTCAAAAGATATCTCTTCTCCGTTTTTTAGCTTGCATGTTTTGTTGTCTTTGTCTATTGAGGCTGCTTCACCAATTATAAGATTTACCCCGGCATCTTCAAATATTTTATCAGAAGGCATGATATTTTGGTCAGTGGTCTGATCAGAACCGGTAAAGTATGGAATTCCGCAGGGAACCAGAGTTTTTTCCTCTTTTCTTACAACTGTGAAATCCTTGTCAGGATTAATTGTTTTGCCTGTTACTGCTGCCACAAGTCCGGCAGCACTGGACCCGATTACAAGTACATCTGTTTTTGTCATGTTAATACCTCATACCTTTTTTAATTTACTCAATTTTCTGACCTGATTTTACCGGCTAAAGTTTCAAAACTCTTATCGGGGTCAGGCTTTTGCTATTTGTGTCGTTATTAAATTTTGAAGATAATGACAAGAACGAAAGCCTGACCCCACGCAACGTCCAGGCCTTGACATGCACAATCCAGAAAGTTGAGTAATTAATTGTTGTTAATTGTTTGTGCTTAATTTTTATCTTCATTTTCTGCAATACCGCAAGATTAGTGCCATGATTGAAAAAAAGCATGGCAGCATATGGGTTTGTCAATGTTCTGAAGTACACCAAAACAGCATTTGTTGCTTACATTTTTTATATGAAACTCTGGATAACTATTTAAAATCATCGAGTTTCATTTTTTGGTTTCTGCCCTTTAGGGTATTGTGGCCGATGAGAATAACCATGCTCCGGCCATGCCGGTTTTATACGTGGGGATTAAGGTTTTTCTTGCATTTAACTTACCATGCATGTTAAAAAAGTTTACAGTCATGTTTAGCTTGTGAACACTTTTGTGTTAAATCGTTGAACAGAATAAGGAATAAAATGTCACACCAGGAATTGAACAGGTATTGGAAAACTGTGGTTGAGACCATTCAGGATGGTATTATGATAGTTGATACTGCTGGTATAATTTTATTTGTAAATAGAGCATTTGCAAAGATTACAGGATATTCAGAAAATGAGATAATTGGAAAGTCGTGTACACTTTTAAATTGTAAGTCTTGTGATATTTCAAGGCAGAAAGGGGGACGTGACTGGTGTGTCCTTTTCAGGCAGGGCAAGTTGAATAATATGCACTCTCTTCTTGTTCGCAGGGATGGCACTGAGGTGAATATTATAAAAAATGCTTCTGTGCTGGAGGGGATGGATGGAAAAATTATGGGAGCAGTGGAAACAATTACCGATGTAACAGATCTCATGGAAAAGGATGCTGAAATTGAGGGGTTCCGCAAAGAGCTTGAATACAGAGACAGTTTTCATGGAATAATCGGTAATTCTTCTGCAATGCAGCAAGTGTTTAATCTCATCACCAATGCTGCACTTTCCGATGCACCTGTTATTATTTATGGAGAGAGTGGTACAGGCAAGGAGATGGTTGCAAAGGCCATCCATGAAAAAAGTAACCATAAAAATGAACCATATATAAAGGTCAATTGTTCAGCTTTAAATGATTCCCTTCTTGAAAGTGAGTTGTTTGGTCATGTAAAGGGAGCTTTTACAGGAGCTCTTCAGAACAGACAGGGAAAGTTTGAAGCAGCAGGTAAAGGAGACATCTTTCTTGATGAAATTGGAGATCTCTCCCCTGCAACACAGGTGAAACTGCTCAGGGTTCTGGAAGAAAAAGTTGTGGAAAAAGTTGGTGACAATCATCCGGTTGAGATCCATGCCAGGATAATTACAGCCACAAACAGGGATCTTCAATCCCTTGTTGATCATGGCAGATTCAGAGCGGATTTTTATTACAGGATTAATGTTATTCCTATTTTTGTACCTTCTCTCAGGGACAGGGTGGATGATATTCCTTTTCTTGCAGAATCATTTTTCAGAAGAATTCAGTTGAAAAGCGGTAAGCATGATATAAAGGGGGTTTCAAATCATGCCTTTGAGATTCTAATGGCTTATCCGTGGCCCGGGAATGTAAGGGAGCTTAAGAGTGCCTTTGAATATGCTTTTGTAGCATGCCAGGGAAAGATGATTGAGCCTGAGCATCTTCCAGTAAATATTCTTAATCATGGTAACTCCGCAGCAAACAGCAGTTCAGGTTCAAGAGTTGTTGCAGCAAGGAGCATGGATGAGATAAAGAAGATCCGTCTCAGGGAGGCCCTTGATCAGGCCCGGGGGAACAAGAGTGAAGCTGCCCGTATCCTGGGGATTTCCAGAACCAGTGTGTGGAACCAGATTAAGAAATATGGAATTATAAATTATGAGAACAGTTGAAATTAAAAAAGAGCCGGTTGAGCTTTACAAAATACTTAAGTTTGAAAATCTGGTCATGAGTGGTGGTGAGGCAAAGCATGTGATTGCTGATGAAATGGTGCTTGTGAATGGAGAAGTTGAAACCCGGAAGAGAAAGAAAATCTTTTCAGGAGATATTGTGGAGTTTGCCGGAGAGAAAATGGAGATCATTCTTGGATAAGGGCGTATATTGTGGATAATTATGAAAAAACAGACAAGGTTGTTGAGTATGCTTTCAGCCTGGGAGTAAGTGATGCAAAAATCATGGTGCCCGGCCTGATTCCTGTTGATAACAGATTTCCGAGGTACTGCAAAGAGCCGGGTTGTCCAGGCTATGGCAGGTCAATGAGTTGTCCTCCCAATGTTAAAGGGCCTGACTGGTTCAGGAAGTATCTTAAAAAGTTTAATCATGCCCTTGTTTTTAAATTTGATGTTCCCTCAACCACCCTGCTTTCCGAGGACCGGCATGATGTTACAAGGCTTATACATGAGACTGCTTCTGGTATTGAGCGGTTTGCCGTTGATGGCGGCTTTAAAAATTCAAAAGGTTTTGCAGGGGGCTCATGTAAAGAACTGTTCTGTGGTGATTATAATGAGTGCAGGGTTGTTGCCGGCAAAGGGGAATGCCGTAATCCCGCTGTTGCAAGGCAGTCCATGTCTGGAATGGGTGTTGATTTTCTTAAACTGACAAAGCTTGTAAACTGGAAGATGAATATAATCACAAAAGATACTGACCCTGATGAAATTCCCATGGGATTCATGGCAGGTCTTGTTCTTCTGGGGTAAATAGAAGAAAATAGAAACGTCTTTTTTTGATTGATGTTGAAAAAAATGGAGAAAATTATTGATTCTTAAATGTTTTTTTTGTAAAAGAGAGATAGAATTATTAATGAGTATTATTATTTTAATAGTGTTGTATATAATAATGTGTACCCCCTGATAAAGGGAGGGAAGTATGATAAAGAAAAAAACAGATCCGCCAGGTTCAGCAGCATTTGATTTACGGGGCAGGCAGTCTGTCAGGGCAACTTTTAAACTTTCGGAAAGGGCCATTGACTCTTTGAGCCTTTTAGCTGTGCATCTTGGCATTAAGCAGAAGTCTCTGTTTGATCATCTTATAGAGGATGCTGCTGCTTTAAGTAAGATTGCTGAAGAAATCAGGATCAGGCAGTTCAACAAAATAGTCAGGGTTCAGAAAACCTATGTTTTAAGCAGGAGAACTTTGAATGCTCTTGAGTTGATCTCAAAGGATCATGATACACCAAGGGATGCCCTTGTTGAGTACTCCATTAAAAGACTGGAGTCTGTGATCCTGGCTGAGAAAAAGAAGCATGAAAAAAGAAAGGTGTTTTTCATGGAGATTACCCGGCATTTTGAAGAAGGAAAAAAGATTCTGGATAGATCAAGAAAAGCCCTTGGTGCCGAAGATCCTTTTTGCATAAATGTTGAAAAGGCGTTGTCAGTATGTTTAAGAACAAAAGTTGAGCTTGCAGCATTTATTGAAAAAAGTAAAATGATTGAAGAGTATTGAAAATTGAAAATTGAAAATTGAAAATTGATAATTCATAATTCATACAATTGGAAACATTTTTACATAAAATTTAGGAGGTGTTTGTGATACAGGTCGAGAATCTGACCAAATATTACAATGATTTTTGTGCAGTGGATGGAATCAGCCTTGAAATTAAAAAAGGTGAAATTCTGGGACTGCTTGGGCCCAATGGAGCAGGTAAAACAACAATCTTGCGAATGCTTACAGGTTTTTTTAAACCATCGTCAGGCAATATCAAGGTGGATGAATTTTCCATTTTAAAGGATAGTCTTAAGATAAAGAGCATGATTGGATACCTTCCTGAGTCAGCTCCTCTTTATCACAATATGCTTGTGTTTGATTATCTTGACTATGTTGCAGGGGTCAAAGGAATTAAAAAAAATAAAAGAGTTGAAAGACTAAAGGAACTCTCTGATTTGTGCGGGCTTTCAAATATTATGCATATGTCAGTGGATGAACTCTCCAAGGGATTGAAGCAGCGCGTAGGACTTGCCCATGCAATGATGACCGATCCTGAGTTTCTTGTTCTTGATGAGCCTACATCGGGTCTTGATCCCAACCAGATTGCAGAGATAAGGGCTATTATCAGAAGAATCGGAAAAGAAAAAACCATAATTTTTTCCACACATATTTTAAGTGAAGCAGAAGCAACCTGTGACAGAATTGTAATTTTAAACAAGGGCAGGGTGGTTGCTGATGATACAACTGCTGATCTCAAGCGTAAGGATTCTGTGGGGTCATGTATAAATCTCTCTCTCTATGATGCCGATGGTGATAAAGCTTATGAACTTTTAAAAGGGATCAATAATACTTTTGAGGTGATCAAAATCGAGGCCAGAGAGAGTGGAGTTGTATCCTTTGAGATCAGAAGTTTGAGTAACAGTGATTTTCGAAAGGATATCTATCTGAAAATTAAAGAGACCAACTGGATAATAGCAGAGTTGACCCGCAAAGCCCATACTCTGGAGAATATTTTCCATGAACTGACAAGGGAGAATTAAAACAGACAATGAATCAGATAATAAATATAGCATCCAAAGAATTTAAGGATTATTTTGTATCACCAATAGCATATATTGTTATTGCACTTTTTCTTGTTGTAACAGGATGGTTTTTCTTTTCAACATTTTTTATCTTTGACCGTGCAGACATGAGGAGCTTTTTTTCTCTTTTGCCCATGATATTCTCTTTTATCATTCCGGCTGTCACCATGCGTCTTTTTTCCGAAGAGATGAATGTTGGTTCCTATGAAATCCTTTTGACCATGCCGGTCTCTTTTGTTGATATTGCAGTGGGTAAGTTTGTTGCTGCAACTCTTTTTACCGCATGCATGCTTTTGCCCACTGTTTCCTATGCAGTTTTTATATCATTTGTGGGTGACATTGATTTGGGGCCGGTTATTGGAGGCTATCTCGGGGCAATTCTTCTGGGCGGTGCATACTGCGCAGTGGGGATTTTTGCTTCATCATTGACCAGAAACCAGATTGTTGCATTTATCATTGGTGCTGCCATCTGTTTTACCCTTACAATAATTGATAAAATTTTATTTTTTGTTCCAGGTGCCTTTACCTCAATAGTGGGTTTTCTTGGAGCTGATACTCATTTTCAAAGTATTGCCAAGGGTGTTGTTGATTCAAGGGATATCCTGTACTTTATCAGTGTCATGGTATTATCTCTTTTTGGAACAAATCTTGTTATGCAGGAAAAGAATTAAGGAGCAGTAATGAGCGGATTAAAATTAAAAGGAGCTTATCTTAAGTTTTTTACATATTTTATTGTAATTGTACTTATCAATATTGTTGGAGTCACTCTATTTTTCAGGGTGGATCTTACACAAAACAGGATCTACTCCCTTTCAGATGCAAGTTCAAAGGTGGTTGAAACTCTGTTTGAACCCCTTTCCATTAAAATTTTTTTTACAAAAGACCTTCCAGCACCCCATAACAGTACTGAAAGGTATCTCCATGATCTCATGGAAGAATATGCAGCAGCATCCGGGAAATTGTTTAACTATCAATTTTATGATGTTACTGCCAAAGATGCCGGTTTAACAGCAGGCACAGATAAAAACAGGCAGATTGCAAAAGATTATGGAATATCTCCTGTCCAGATAAGAATTATTGAAAATGATGAGATTAAATTTAAAAATGCCTATATGGGCCTTGTTATTATCCATGGTGATATGATTGAAAAGCTGCCTGCACTTACCTCAACCAATGGACTGGAGTATAAACTCACCACTGCAATTCAAAAGCTCAACAATAAGGTAAGTGCCCTTTTAAGTCTTGAAGAGAAGATAAAAATCAGGATGTATCTCTCATCATCATTAAAGGATGTTGCACCATTAATGGGTCTTGATTCTCTTTTTCTGCTGCCTGAAAAGGTTGGTGAAGTGGTGGCAAAACTAAACAGCAAATGGCTGGATAAGATCGATTTTAAATATATTGATCCGTCAAAGTTAAGCAATGCCAATGAGCTTATTGAAAAATACAATATCATGACCATGAAGTGGCCCAAACTTCCCAGAGAAAGAATAAAAGCAGGAACCGGGTGTGCCGGTATTGTAATGGAGTATAAAGACAAAATAGAGGAGATTCCCCTTATTACAAGTGTTAATTTTCCTATTATCGGTACACAATATCAGATGACAGATCCTGAAGCTTTAGAAGATCTCTTTTCAGAAATTATGGAATCCATGATCGGAATCAATCAGGATATCGGGTATCTTGCAGACCATGGCACATGTTCCATCGCTTCTCAAAGAATGGGGATGATGCAGGGACAGCAGCGGGGCACCATGAATGTTTTTAATCAGCTTATTTCACAAAGGTATTCCATTAAGGATGTCAATATCAAGGAAGATGGTGTCCCTAAAGGTTTAAATTGTCTGATAATTGCAAGACCAACTGAAAAATTTTCTGATTATGAACTTTTTCAAATTGATCAGGCTCTTATGAGAGGGACAAATCTGGCGATTTTTCCAGATTCTTTTAATGAAGTTATGCCAAAGCAAAATATGGGGGCTTCCATGGGGCCTCGGTATATTCCCCTGGATACCGGTCTTGCAAAGCTGCTTGAGTCTTATGGTGTTAAAGTAAAACAATCCTATGTACTTGATAAGAATTGTTATAAACAGATTCTGCCAGGCAGCAGGGGCGGCGGGGAGCAAAAGATCTATTTTGCACCAATGATCAAGGATGCAGATATAAACAACAGCCCTGGTTTTATGAAAAATATCAAGGGTCTTGTGGCAATGACAATATCTCCCCTGGAAATTGATGAAAAAGTAATTGAAACAAATGGAATCAGTGCTGTAAAACTTTTTTCATCCTCAGCAGATTCCTGGGAGATGAAGGGCAGGATTAATCTTAATCCCATGTATATAACACCTCCTTCTGATGATGATGATATGAAGTCATATCCTTTGGCTTATATGCTTTTGGGGGAGTTTTCCAGTTATTTTGCAGGAAAGAAGGTTCCTGAAAAAGAGGTGGATGACAAGGCTTTGCCAGAAGAAGAGACCTTGCCAGAAGAAGAAACCTTGAAAGATGATCTGCCAAGTAAAGATCTTGTACAGGATGATACAGCAAAACAAACAACAGCAGAGGAAACGGCTGCTGATCTTTCCCAGGTTTCTGCGGAAAACAGGTTTGTTAAAAAGGGAAAGAGTGCAAAGATATTTGTCATGGCATGCTCCCAGATGCTCCAGGACAACATGCTTGATTCTGGTGGACAAACCACCAATGCAACCTTTATCCTCAATGTTATTGACCATTTAAACAACAGAGATGACATTGCCGGGATGCGCAGTAAAAATCAGACATTAAATCCCCTTGCCGAGACAACTCCGTTTGCCCGGGGATTTATAAAAATATTTAATATTGCAGCTCTTCCTCTTCTTGTGATTCTTTTTGGGTTGGGTATCTGGCTGAAAAGAGGATCAAGAAGGAAACAGATTAAAATGATGTTTATAAAACTCGATGATCAAGTGTGAGGGGTCAGGCTGACCCCATTTTCGACCATTTTCGAGAAATCAGATATAAAAACTTGATCATCGAGTAAAAGCATGAAGGAATAAAAAATAATGAAAAAGGAATATCTTATACTTGCAGCTGTTATTGCATTACTTTCCGGATATCTTGTGCTTCACAAGGAAAACGGAAACAACTATGCTTTGCCGGAACTTTCAAAAATTGAAATTTCTGATATCACTGGCATTGATATTAAACAAAAAGAAAAATCTTTTCTTTTGAAAAAAGATGATAACTTATGGTTCCTGGGTGATAAAAAATACCCTGCAGATTCAAACAAAGTTGATAAAATGGTTGATATCGTTAAGGAGCTTAGTGTAACTGCTCTGGTATCTGAACAAGGGAGTCTTAAAAGATATGAGCTTGATCCTGAAAACAGGATAAAAGTAAAGGTTCTGAGCGGTTCTGAAACTATAAGAGAGTTTGAAATCGGAAAGACTGCCCCCACATATAACCATACATTTATTAGAATCAAAGGGGATAAAAAAGTTTACCATGCCAAAAAATCATTCAGGTCGGATTTTGATTTAACAGTTGGCGATTTAAGGGATAAAAAAGTTTTTTCCTTTGAACTTGAAAGTATAAATGAAATAACTATTGAAAAGGGAGAATTAAAAAAAGAGTTTTACCTTGCAGAGAATAAACTTTTTGATCAGGATTCTGATGAGACTGTTGAGAATGAGATTGGTAATCTTGTTGATAAAGATTCTGATAATGGAAAATTTGATAATGAGAAAAAAGAGAAAATATGGAAATCAAAAGAGGGGTCAGAGTTTGATAAAAAGGCATTTGACTCCCTTGTTTCAATGGTCTCTGATTTTAACTGTTCTCAATATAGTGATTCAGATTCAAAAGAGTTGTATCTTTCCCTGAAACCTCTGTGCAGGATTATAGTTGATGATATGGTGTTC
>JAYEHB010000560.1:0-3894 GCA_034659375.1 Thermodesulfobacteriota bacterium | reverse complement strand
TTAAAAAAAAGCTTGTAGAATTTCAGCAGATTATACTGCATTTTCCCCATAATTTATAGTGATACCCCAGATAAAAGTTTATCAAAATATTGAATAGTTTCTTTAAGCCCATCTTCCAGGTGAACAGATGGTTTCCAGTCAAAGAGCTCTCCTGCAAGAGTAATATCAGGACAGCGTCTTTGAGGATCATTCACAGGAAGCGGACGAAAAACAACCTTTGAACCACTTCCCGAAAGTTCTAATATTTTTTCGGTCAATTCCATTATGGTTATCTCATGGGGATTACCAAAATTGACAGGTCCTCCATGATCCTGCTCTGTGTCCATGAAAGCCATGAGCCCTGTTACTAAATCATCAACATAACAAAATGACCTGGTCTGGGAGCCATCACCGTATACAGTAATAACCTCTCCTTTTAAAGCCTGAACAATAAAATTAGACACAACTCTTCCGTCATTGGGATGCATCCTTGGGCCATAAGTATTAAAGAGTCTGGCAATTTTTGTCTGCATGCCATGCTGCCTTCTGTAATCCGTGAAAATCGTTTCTGCACATCTCTTGCCTTCATCATAACATGCTCTCGGACCTGTACAGGTCAGGTTACCCCAATACGTTTCCGACTGAGGATGTTCTACAGGGTCACCATAAACTTCAGATGTTGAGGTCTGAAGTATTTTAATATTTAAGCGTTTAGCCAGCCCCAGCATATTTATGGCACCCATCACACTGGTTTTAACTGTCTGGATAGGATCTTTTCTGTAATGAACTGGTGAGGCTGGACAGGCAAGATTATAAATTTCATCAACTTCAACATAAAGGGGAAAGGTAATATCATGACGTAAAAATTCAAATTTTGCAACACCCTGCAGATGATAAACATTTGTTTTTGATCCTGTAAAGCAATTATCCACACAAAGGACTTCATAACCTTTTTTTAATAATCTATCGCAAAGATGAGATCCAATAAAACCTGCACCCCCTGTTACAAGAACACGTTTTGATAAATGATTCATACTACTCCTCACTTCAAATTAAATAAATATTCGAGTTATATATTTTTTAATAAAACAACTCGTCAGTCCAGCCGCACTTCCAAGTGCAAAAACAAAAGATCGAAATAAAATATAGAATGGGGATAAAAACCCGATAATTTTGTCTTTTTTAAAGGCGTTTAATGAAAATTGTAACGTGGATAACATTATTATAGACCAAAGAAATAGATCTATTTTAAAAAAGTCAGTGGTAATGATAAAAAATGGAACTATTAACAGAGAAATCAGCATGAGCAGAGTCTGAACTTTTAACACGTTGGGGGTATATGTATCCTTTATCGCTTTTCCAGGGTATTTTGCATATACGGCCATTCGCCAGTACCCTCTCCAGAATTTAGTTCTTAAATATTGAAACAGGGACTCTGGATGTTGATGATAGACAATTGCATCAGGGTTAAAAACAAACTTATTCCCCTGGACTGCCAGGCGATAGGACAATTCTGTATCTTCATTATTTGCACAGGGAAACGTTTCATCAAATCCACCTGCTTCAATAAAAAGTTTTTTATTAAATGCAGCCGAATAAGTATCTACCATATCAATATACTCATGGGTTTCCAGAAGAGCATACCTGTCTTCAAATTCAGCCTGGGCAAATCTGGCTGTTATTGATTTTTGAACTGTTCTATATGCCCCTTTAACACCAGATACCATTGCATTTTGTTCAAAGGGTTTAAGCATTTCTTCAAGCCACCAATGGGCAGGTACACAGTCTGAATCAATGAAAAGAATAATCTCTCCGCTTGCCAGAGAGGCACCTTTATTTCTTGCCGAGGCCGGTCCCTGATTGTTCTGGTGAATATAATTGACATCATAGTTAGCAACCATATCTGCAGTGTTATCGGTGGACCCATCATCAACAACAATAATTTCATATAATTCAGGAGAAATTGCCTGTCTGCCAAGAGAACTAAGGCATTCACCAATGGATGCCCGGGCATTATATGCCGGAATAATCACAGAAAATCTTACTCTGTTTTCAGGAACATTTTTCATTGGTTCCCCTTACCCTCTAAATCTGATCCCTTTATCAGATATTTAGCAAAAGGCTTGAATGCCTTTAAAATTCGTTTTCCTTCAGCAGGATCTTTAGTCAGTTGCACCAGCTTTCTCCATGCATAACCGTATCTTAGATAAAACTTTTTCCTTGCATAATCACACAACTTTACAAGCTCAACAGTATCAAAGAATTCATTTCGAATCACGCAATTATGAAGTCCTTTTTTTGTAAGCCAGTCAGAATAATTTTTTTTCACAATCCAGCCGTTTTCATCATAATCTTTATAAGCCTCTGTGCCGGGATAGACCATTACTGGATAAAACTGTGCCGTGTCAGGAGCAAGTTCCAGGGCAAGCCTGATAGTTTTTTCGGCAGACTTCCTGTCTTCCCCTGGAAAGCCAAACATGAAACATCCATGAATCAATATGCCTGCTTTTCGGGCATCATTCATGAATCGTCGCATTTTGCTCACTTTTATCCCTTTTCCCATCTGGTCCAGAATCTTCTGGCTGCCACTTTCAAATCCCACGCACAAGGATCTGCAACCTGACTTTTTAAGAAGCGACAAGGTTTCAAAATCAGGATCAATCCTCGAATTGGCAGTCCAGGAAATTTTTATCCCGCTTTCAATCAATCTATCGGCAAATTCCATACACCTTTTTTTGTTAGACGTAAGTGAATCATCTTCAAAAAAAACAGATTTCACCTCGGGAAAATTATCAACAATGTATTTCATCTCTTTAATCACATTTTCAACACTTCTGTATCTGAACTTTCTGCCGGTAAATGTTTGTGGATAAACACAGAATCTGCACCGGAACGGACACCCCCTGCTTGTTATAATAGTGACCATGGGAAAAAGTGCATTGGGATTAAAATAATCTTTTATGTTTAAATGTTTTTTATATGCCAGGCTAACCCAGGGGAGGCTGTCAAGGTCATCTATAAAAGGCCGGTCCATATTATGAATAACATTTTGAGAATCAGCCCTGAATGAAAGTCCTTTAATTCCTGACAGTTCTTTGGTTTCAAGACGATTTCCAGCCTTGTCTGCCATCTTTTCCGCCAACTCAAGGACAGTAAAATCATATTCCCTTCTTGCCACGCCGTCAATACATCTATTTTGTTTCAACACCTCATCTGCAGCAACAGAAACGTGGGTTCCCACAAGTAGAACAAACGCATCTGGAAAGTTTTTTTTCAGTGTACTGCAAACCTGCAAATCATTTGCAATACTCGGAGTACTGGTGTCGACTATGATAAGGGAAGGCTTTATTGATACTCCATAATCCACAACATCATTTAACTCAAAGCCAATGGCGGGTGCATCTGTTAAAAAAACATCAAAACATCTGTCTTCAAGAAGAGCAGAACATCCACCAAGCCATACGGGGAAATAAATCGTTCCACTTTTGGTCACTGCAGGACTTCTCTGGGGACGGGAAAATTTAGGGAAATAAGGTGGATTTAACAACCAGACTTTCAAAGTTTCATGATCAGCACAGTTCATAATTTTGTTCATCCTCATCCTCAAATTTTTAAAACAATTTAGTTTCTTAATTCTTAGTTTCGTGTTTTTTGGACAAGAGAATTAAGAAATCCGTTTGGATTCTGGCTTGTCCAGGTTAAGCATCCTTTAAACTACCTGTTTTTACAGGAAGACCATTAGGAAAACCTGTAGATCTCCTTATATATATATGACAGATTAGTTTTATAGGGGGGGGGCTGACTAAACAGTATGTTTTTTGGGTATTTTTTTAATTATATATAAAAGGATAGTTATCCTTATCGTGTAATGCCTTTTCAATGGAATCCCCGGACAGAATGATCTTTTCAAAAGTA
>JAYEHB010000559.1:0-3899 GCA_034659375.1 Thermodesulfobacteriota bacterium | reverse complement strand
GACGAACAAAATGGCTGCACGATATGAGTAGATTATTTTCTTCCAGTTCCCTTATTCTACGAGCAATTGAAGCAGGGAGTGAAGCAGGGCTTTGCCACGCTTCCTGGCATTATGAATAAATTCGAAGCCGGTTTTTTTTATAACCGGCATGGCCGGAGCATGGTCATTCTCATCGGCCACAACAAAATATGGTTGGGATCATGGCTGCAGGCAAGGATGGCAATACCCTGATCTGCAATTTTTCTCATAATTTTCCATATGGAAAGCTGATTTTTAAAATCCAGGGCAGAAGTCGGCTCATCAAGGAAAATCAACAGGGTATCCTGGGCAATGGCCCTGGCAATGAGAACCATCTGCCTCTGCCCTCCGGAGAGCATGTCATACTGATGATTTGCCAGGTGGGAGATCTCAAGAAGCTCAAGGGCTTTAATCACCTTTTCAAGATCCTGGTCCCCGGGCCTGTAACAGCGGTTTAAATGGGGAGTACGTCCCATTAACACCATATCCTTAACAAGATAGAGATCCCAAGGATATAGGGTTCCACCAGAGGATTTTTAAAGCACCCCTGAAATACAGTGCCGGAAGTTGCCAGGGCAAACCCCACAGTTATGGCAAGGAGTATCCTTGGAAGTCTGATATTCCAGATAACTATACTGTGAACCTTTTCAATGGAAGCTATATCAGGAAATGAAAACAGATGGGCACCAAGGGTTTTTACGACAGTGCCGGGATCTTCATACATATTTTTTCAATAAATCAACCATTGACAGGCCAAAAGTAATCCACCTATTTTTTGATTTTGCAAACCATATTTGCTATAATCAATTGTTGGTGGAAGCTTTCACCTGCAATAAGGGAAGACGGCTTTGAATCTTGACAGGAATCAGCCGTCTTCCCGTCCCTTACACAATAAAAAAAGCCACGAAAACATTGCTCCCTTAAAAGGAAACAAGCCTCCGTGGCTTTTTTTTACGGCAAACTATTCTGCCATGGATGTTTATGTAAAACTAGGCCCAATATGCTGTATTTATGAATACAAATCCAAAACAAACGAGTGTAAGGCCTTCCTGACCTGACTATAAAAAAAACTCACTGCTTCAAACCAATGTAGACTTAAAATATGAGATGTTTCTTGTCAAGGAAAATTTGCTTTTTGCAGCAATGACTCCGCATATATTAAAATATTGTGCCTTATGCAATTTCTCTTCAGCTGTCAGGTTTGATACAGTTTATTTTTTGTTGCCCCAACGCCATTCTGCTTTTTCACCCTTTTCCCAATCAGCAAACAGTTCATCTCTACGTAATTCAATCCATGCTTGTACCAAGCGTAACTGCTTTCAATGATCAAAGGCACCTTACAATAGAAGTAAGCCAGGTTTCGCCTGTTTTAAGAGCTGAACTGTTTTTGGTGATTGAAAGAACAGAAAGAGAGCTATCTTTAAAAAGATTTCTTAATTCACTCTCCTGCCACAGGTAAAAGCTTCTGCCCATAGAGTCGATTAGACTGCCCTTTCCCTGCTTAAGAGAAATGGATATAATGCCTTTTGGCTTCACTCCTTTTACAATACTTCTCAATAGAGGCTGGAATTTCTCCTTTTTAAGGTGAACAAGGGCTCCTGTGAGCAAAATCCCGTCTGCATCCATGCCTGAAAACTCAAACAATTCAAAATCTGCTCGGATAACCCTGGCACCTGAGTACTGCTCTGCAAGATCTGCCAGGCCCTTTGAGCGTTCAAACCCCACAGGCTTGAAGCCTCTCTTTTTCAGCCAGAGAAGATCCCGGCCGGAACCGCAGCCTATATCAATAACCTTTGCACCAGGGCTGAGCTTTGCAGCAAATGATTCAAGAAAGGACGTAGGATCTGCTGTTACAGTTTTTCTGAAATATTCCTGGTAATTTTTTTGATAATAATCACTCAATTTACTGATTTTCCACACAGGGTAACTTGATAATAAATTTTGTTCCCTTGCCAGGAGTGGATTCAACTGCCAGCTCGCCCTTATGATCATTTACAACAATAAAGTATGATACAGAAAGCCCAAGACCTGTTCCTTTACCAACATTCCTGGTTGTATAAAATGGTTCAAAAATTCTGTTGCGGGTCTTTTCATCCATTCCAGGGCCATTATCTCCAATCTCCATGCAGACCATTTCTCTTTCCCTTGACAGTCCCAGAACAAACCTTGGTTTTTCTGCCCTTTTCCCAGGGCCATGCATTGCCTGGGCTGCATTTTTAAAAATATTCAACAGAACCTGCAAAATCTTGCCGGACTCACACAGCACCATGGGAATATCAGGTTCATACTCATGGACGATTTCAATCTGTTTAAAATCATATTTGCTTTTCAGATCATAATCGTTCCTTACAATCCCCACCGCACTGTTAAACAGTTTAACCGGGTTTTCTGCCTTTTTTACGCTATCACCCTTTCTTGCAAAGGAGAGCATATTCTGCACAATATCGGCAGCCCTTTTACCAGCAGCATTAATACTTTCAAGCTGTTTAATGATACCCCTTTTCTCCATAAATTCTCTCACTGCCGCCATTGTGATGCCGGCATCCTGTGCAGCTTTATCATTCACAGGCATATCCGTTGTGAGCCTGTTAATAATCACCTGTGCATTCTGCATCATCCCTGCCAAGGGGTTATTGATTTCATGGGCCATTCCAGCGGCAAGTCCTCCCACAGAGAGCATTTTTTCAGACTGAATCATCATCTGCTCAAGATGCACCTGCTCAGTTACGTCATCCACACGAATCACCGCACCAGCCATCTCATCCGCAACTAAAGGATATATGGTTATATCTTCATAAAAAATCTCTTTGTCCAAATACTTTGGAACCTTTGTATCTTCCTGAATCTTCTGCTCTTTCATGGCTTTTCTTATTTTCTCCATCTCAGCTTCCAGATGGGGAAAGACTTCGGAAAACAGTTGACCGCAGGCATCCTCGGATTTAAGGCCTGTCTGTTTTTCCGCCTGAAAATTCCATTGTGTAACCCTGCAGGCAGTATCCACAGCAATAAGCACAGAAGGCATGGAATCAATGATATTTGAAAGATAGTTCTGTAAACGGCGGATCTCTTCTGCTGCCTTTTTCCGATGGGTGATATCCAATGTAGAGATAAGACCGGCCGGTCTGCCATGGAATATAGTGGTACTTCCTTCAAGATAGACCCATTTTTCTTCTCCTGTTTTGGTGATTATTCTTAATTCATATCCTGATGCTGTTTGTTGCTGCTTTTCCCTCTGTTCTCCAAACTTTTTTATCATCTCCTTATATTCAGGAGCCACTATTTCCCAGATTTTCATATTTTTCAATTCATCAAAGGAGTAACCCATGGCCCTTTCAGCAGCAGGATTTGCATATATCCAGGTGGCATCCTGGTAGAGAAGAATGGCGGCGGATGTTGTCTCGGCAAGTATTCTGAACTTATACTCACTTTCATGTAACTCTTCAAACATACCTTTCAGTTCAATTGCAATGGCTATCTGATCTGAAACAGCGGTTAAAATCTCCATATCCTTTTGGCTGAAACAATCAGAATCTGTATAGCTTTGAACCGCAATAACCCCGATCACCCTGTTCCTGGTTTTTAAAGGAACTCCTATCCATACCTTGGGTACAGTTCCAAGGACACGGTTCAACCTGGCTCTTGCCAAAAGCATCTTTTCATCCAGGAAAAGAGGCTTTTGCCTGAATATAACTTCACTTGTCAAAGATTTGTTTTCAATAAATTCTTCAACATAAGCATCTTTATCATCAACCTGATCAACAAAATATGGGAATCTAATGGAATTGTTTTCTTGATTATAAATGGCAATATAGAAATTAGGCAAATCAATCAGCCTGTCAAGAGCCTTATGAATAGCAGCATAGAGCTCCTTAAGATTAAGG
>JAYEHB010000558.1:0-3904 GCA_034659375.1 Thermodesulfobacteriota bacterium | reverse complement strand
ACCAAAACAACGCAGAACCTCAGCTCATGATTATCAAAACGTAGGGGCGAACGGCCGTTCGCCCGTACTGGCATCAATGGTTAGCTTTTTTAAAATTTGGTTTTATGCACCATTTTGGTTACACTCGAATGATATTATTACAAATTGCAGCTGCTTGAAAATATTTAATTATAATATTTCGGCATCCTTCATAAGTACCTTACACTTTCTGAAACCATTCCCTATTTAAAGGGAATTTTCCCCAAAAAAGTGTAAACTACTTTTATACTGATATGAAAGATGCCAATATTTTATCAAAAAAAACTTGAGAAGTAACCATATATGCATTAGTATTTCTTTTCTTATAACCGGCACGGCCGGAGCGTGGTATTTGTACCATCTTGCAAAAAGCAGATGGGTACAATTATTTTAACATTTAATGAAAAGGCCTGACCTGCTAAAGCAGGAATCATATCCCAAGCCTGAAGGCCTGGGTTTCACGGCCTAAAGGCCATATTATGACTAAGAACAATGAATCAAATGCAAATTTTTCCGGAGCAAAAAAATATATCCTTGACAATGAACTGGCAAGCATTGTCAATATATCCATGGCCCTTGAGATGCCGCTGCTGCTCAAAGGAGAGCCGGGCACAGGCAAAACAATGCTGGCACATGCCATTGCTGAAAACCTTGACATGCCAATTACCATATTAAATGTTAAGTCCAGCATGAAACTCATAGAAGCCCTGTACCAGTATGACACCTTAACAAGGCTCAATGACAGTAGATTTGGTGATTCAAACAGGAATGTAAGCAATATTAATGAGTATATTAAAATGGGTAAAATCGGGCAGACATTTACTGCTGATACAAAAACAGTGCTGCTGATAGATGAGATAGACAAGGCAGACACTGATTTCCAGGATGACATGCTGGATGTTCTTGATCAGATGCAGTTTGATATCATTGAAACTGACCAGACTGTCAAGGCAAAAAACAGACCTGTAATAATTATAACTTCCAATGCAAAAAAAGATCTTTCAGACCCGTTTCTTGGAAGATGCAATTTTCACCACATAGCCTTTCCTGATCCCAAAATGATGAGAAAAATCATAGAGGTTCATTTCCCTGAAATAGATAAGAAGCTTGCTGAAAATTCCATTCACTCCTTTTACAGCATGCGGGAGATTGACGGAATTGAGAAAAAACCTGCCACAAGAGAGCTTATCAACTGGATAAGAGCCTTAAATGCCGATCCTGATTTCCACGCAAAGGATCTTGTAAAAGGGGAGCTGCCCTTTCTTGGGGTTTTATTTAAAAAAAGTCCTGATTATGAAAGAGCCAGAAATATTACAGCCAGAAGAAAATTCTTTTAACCGGCAGACCCTAACCTGGACAAGCCAGAATCTAACCTAAAGGTCACACGCAAAAGGATTTTTTAATTCTCTTGCCAAAAAAACACGAAAATAAGAATTAAGAAACTAAAGGGCAGAAACTGGCCGGAGCATGGTAATTCTCATCAATCACACCAAACAATGAAAATCTATGATTATAGCTGGTTAAAATAACTTTTCCCAAAAAGGTATGGTTCCATGTTTATTAATTTTTTCTACAAGCTGAAAGAGGTTGGAGTCCCTGTAACACCGACATCTTTTCTCTCTCTTCAAAAAGCTTTGCACAACAATCTTATAACTTCTCTTGATGATTTTTATACATCTGCCAGGGCAATTCTTGTAAAGAGTGAAAGATATTTTGATCTTTATGATCAGGTCTTTGCATTCCATTTTGAAGGTGTTCAACTGCCTGAAACAGATGGTTTTGAAATTGATGAAATGGCAAGGGGCATGCTGGAGGAATGGTTAAAAAACCCAAAAAAAGTGGCAGATGCCTTTGGCATGGATGAATCAGAATTAAAAAAACTCTCCCCGGATGAACTTATTGAATATTTCAAGAAACGGCTCAAGGATCAGACAGAACGTCATGAAGGCGGAAGCAAATGGATCGGAACCGGGGGAAGATCACCTGTGGGCCATTCAGGATACCATCCCGGAGGAATGCGGGTGGGAGGAGAGTCAAGAAACAGATCTGCTGTAAAAGTTGCAAATGAGCGCAGATACAAGGATTATTCAGCAAGGGGTCCCCTTTCCCAGGCAATGATGGGAGAAGCTTTAAAACGTCTGCGCAACATGATTCCCACCGGGCCCAGGGATCAGATAAATGTCAATGAAACCATATACCAAACCATGAAAAACGGGGGTGAAATTGAGCTTATCTTTGACAGAGCCATGAGGGACAGGCTCAAGGTGATACTTGTCATAGACAATGGCGGATGGTCTATGGATCCCTATATTTCTGTTGTGCAGACACTTTTTGATTATGCCAGGGCCCAGTTTAAAGAGGTAAAGACCTATTTTTTCCACAATACCATATACGACCATATATGGGAGGACACTGCACGGTACAGAAAACCAAAAAAAATTGATGACTTTATCAAACTTGACCCTGAAACCCGTTTCATTGTGGTGGGAGATGCCAGCATGGCTCCCTATGAACTTATGGCCCATGACGGCTCCATCCACATCAGGGAGAGAAGCGGAAAACCAAGCATTGAAAGATTAAAATACATTACAGAGACATTCCAGCACACAGCCTGGCTTAATCCTGTTTTAGAGCCCATGTGGGGTTATACCCATTCCATAATTGCCATTTCCAGAATTTTTCCCATGTTTGAACTATCCCTTGACGGACTTGAAAAGGCGGTGAGCCATTTAATGGAAAAATAATATTTGAAATCGAAAATCGGGGTCAAGCTTTTGTTATTGACGGAACTCTGACCCCACGAACGACACGAACAGCAACAGTCATTTCTCCAGCTCTTTTTGAACAGCAACACCTATTTTTTCTAAGGTATACGGCTTCTTAATGTATTCTCCAGCACCAAGCCTTTGAACCTCTTTAACACTGCCTGTTTCAGAAAAGCCGCTTGCAATGACAGCCTTTTGTTCCGGATATAATTTAAGAATTCGTCTATATGTTTCAAGCCCGTCAATGCCAGGGTCCATTATCATATCCAGAACCAGCAGATCTGCTGAATTCTCTTTTAAATAATCAACAGCCTCTTCACCATCCGGCACTGATTTAACAGAGTAGCCAAGCACGGTCAACATGCCCGATGCAATTTCACGCTGCTCTTTTACATCATCCACAATTAAAATTGACTCTCCCTTGCCCATGTACTCTTCCATTAACAGGACTTTTTCCTGTTCACTTATCTCCTTTCCGGTTACTGGAAAAGCAAGAGTGAATGTTGTCCCTTCTCCTTTTCTGCTTTGAACATCAATATATCCTTTATGATCTTTTACAGTTCCCCACACCACTGCCATACCAAGCCCTGTTCCACTTCTTCCCATTGTTTTTTTTGTATAAAAAGGCTCAAATATTTTTCCGATATCCTCTGATGAGATACTAGTTCCAGAATCTGATACTGAAAGAAGAGCATACTCTCCTTCCTTAATATCATCATAACCCTCAACTGGTTTATCAATATATTGATTTTGTGTTGTCAGGAGGATATTTCCGCCATCCGGCATTGCCTCGGCTGCGTTATTAACAAGATTCATGACAGTTTTGGAAAGATGAACAGGTGAGCCAATAATATTTAACAAGTTAATTTCAAGATTGGTTTGAATTATTACTTCAGGATGAAACGCTTTTACTTTGCCACATTCCGGAGATTTAAGATAATCAGCCACAATTTGATTTAAGTTCATTACTTTTGAAGTAACAACCCCCCTTCTTGCCATGGTCAACAGATCATCAACAATGGCAGCTGCTCTTTTCCCGGATTCCTGGATTGTTAGAATGGGTTTTCTCAAGGGGTTTTCTTCAGGTATCTTTCTTAATATTAAATCAGGATATCCCACTA
>JAYEHB010000557.1:0-3918 GCA_034659375.1 Thermodesulfobacteriota bacterium | reverse complement strand
GAGGGCTTGGTTTCTAACGTCGGCCATATATCCTGATTGCAGGAACAACGAGAGGGGTCAGGCTTTTGTTGGGTTTGGTTCTAACGTCGGCCATATATCTTGATTGCAGGAACAACGGAGGGGTCAGACCTGACCCCATTTATATAGACCCCATTTATACATTTATAGACCCCAATTATACTTAAAAAAGGCAAAAATTGTCCAGTCCTTGGCATTTATCTGGGACCAAATAACACCACGGTATTGCAATTCTGCCAGTGGTTTCAAATAGTCAGGTGAGATTTCCACTGCTCGCAAATCCTGACGGCTTACACCAGGCAAATAAAATATGGGTATGGTTTCAGTGGATATAAATTCTTCAATTTTTTCACTCACTTCATCTGGATGAGAGGTCTTTTCTTTAAATAAAGCCTTACCGGCAAGCACACATCTCAGCCAGATGGCTGGTCCAATCTGTTTATCCGGTTGATAATTTCCAAGAACAAAAAGCTCAGGCAATTCATTCTGCAACCTTTGTATCACAGCTTCCCACTGCCTGTCTTTATCCGGCCAGAGGATACAGACAGGCGGCACCTGAACATCCGGATTATATTTTGAAGATTCTCGAACTGCTTTTATAACTTTTTTTAAGATTATTGCCATTATATCGTATCCTTCAACGCCTCAAGCGTGTTCAACCAGGTGCTGAAATGATTGCATTTCTTTCGCATCGTATCCAAACCGATTTCATCAGCGATTAATGTTCCATGCAACACCTTATTATAATTCGGACACAACTTTAGAATTCGCTTTGAAGGAGCTGTTTGCGGGTCATCATTGATATGTTCCGGTGTATTAAAAGCTTTGCTTATTTCTTCCAAATCTTCTGCGACTCCGGCATCAAACCACTCTTTAAACGCTTTGGGTCCGCAATAAAGCAGAGCTTCAAATTCATGAACAATCAAATTGGGTATAAAATTAACGTGTGACACATTTGTCTTGAATGCATTCTCAAGATGAACGGCTTTCTCAATTGGATCATTAAATTTTACAAGATCTTTTTTACCGGGGAAATCGCCTGGCAATCCATAATAATCGAACATTGTTGTCACATATGCATTCTGGTCCTGTAAGCATTTCCGTGTTACCTGATCTTTAATCTTTCCATAAGTTGAAACGCCACCTTTTCCTGTTTTGCTGGTCCGAATCAGAATAGGACTCAGATAGATATTTAAACGCTGAAAATGTTCATAAAGAATCTCGCGTACAAATGTCTCTTCCGTCTGGCCTTCAACAAAGATATTAACTCTTTTCATCGCCCAGGCCTCCCGCCAAGAAGATTTTTTTTCCACAATTCTCCCAATGAATAATCCCCAAGCCATTGGGAAAGCTCTTTTTCATCGGGCCGGGAAAATACCGACCTGCCATTTTCCCGATCAACCACAATAATATCTTCAGCGTCGAATTCATCCAGCAGTTCCACTGATTGAGTTGAAACAATAACCTGTTTATTTTCTGAAGCAACTTTTATTAATGACGCCAGAACATTGATTGCATATGGATGGAGCCCCAATTCGGGTTCATCCACCAAAATCGTTTCAGGCTGGTTTTCCTCCGGTTGCAGAAAAACCGTTGCCAGACATATAAAACGAAGGGTTCCATCGGAAAGATGATGGGCCTTAAAAGGAATATCCTGACCAACCTCCACCCATTCCAGCTCAATCATATCCGGATTGTGCGGTGATGGACGCAGATGAAAATCACCGAAAAAAGGAGCGACCAAACGAATGGTTTTTACAATTCGGTTGTAGTATTTTGTATGCTTATTTTTTAATAAATGAAGATATGAAGCCAGATTTAATCCATCCGATCTCAGGTACGCATTATCATTAATGCCATGCCGCTGCTTTATTGGAGAATTAAATCCGGTATCATGGAAATGATACACACGCCATGTTTTCATGGGAGGCATTGTATAATCATAAATATCGGTATTTTTCTTCTGTGCTTCTGCATTGCTTTCAAAATGCCCGGAATCTATATTCCAGTCTCCCTTCATATTCCGCCAGAAATTTTCAGAGGAGAACATCATCCGATTGTCCTGGGTAGGTTCAAGTATGAATTTATATCCATTATTTCCAAAGTATAGTTCAGCAGTCAAATTTTGTGTTATTTTACGTCCAAAATGCAATATTGCATCAGGGCCACCCTCTCTTCCCACATAACGTTGAAGATTTTTTTCAAGCATTTGCTGAATCATGCGAAAAAAACCAATAAAATTTGATTTCCCCGCACCATTGCAACCAATCAGTACATTTAAGGCTCCCAGATCCAGCTCACACTCAGCAATTGATTTGTATCCTTTTAATATCACCCTGGATAATTGTGCCAAGCTTGTTAATTGCTTCATTTTTTATATCTCCTTAACCATGGATTCACGGGCTTTTTGTTTTTCAAAAAGTGTCAGGTGATGATCATTGATCCGGTCACCCTCTTTCCCATCATACTCTGGACCCAAATGATACCAGGGTACGGAGGGGACATCCTTGCCACGATCCTTATTCCATTTGATATTTGGTTTATCTCGTAAAATTCCCGCCCCTTTTTTTCTTATCAATTTTTCTCACTTCTGTATTGAATTTTGTTGAAGAACAGAAAGTCCAAATTGGCAAAACATTTTTTTCATATTCTGGTAGTATCACTGCTGCATTACTATCAAAATAATCGCCAGAATATATGCAGGCAGGAAGATCTCCCATTTGGCTTATAGCTATACCTTTTTTCCCCCAAGCTTGATTTCCTCTTCTATCAGCATCATGCAGGCGTTCTTTAAGTTCAATTGCTAATTGCCTTAATTGACCAACGCCATTTTCCCATAAAATAACATTTGATCTGCCACCATAATCGGATTCTTCTTTCACGGTACTTTGTAAGAGGTTCCATTTATTCCCGAAATCAATAACTTCCCAAAATTTGGTCACAAATATAGGCGTATCTCCATTTAAAATTCCTGCGAAACAAGTGGCATATTCTTCTAATAAATTTGTTTGCAAATCTCTATGTTGGATTGTTATTCTTGCATCAGAATGAGAAGCTAAAACATTCGAATCCAGAATAGAAATTTCTGAATTAATTGAATGTCTTGATTTATATTCAACCCCAGGGGATTCAGTTATGTCAATCCCACAAAAAGAATTGTTGCCCTTAGACAAAATTATTAACATCACATCTGCACCAATTGGTGTTGTAAATGCTTTTCCACCTAATGGGTTAATCAGGCTGCCTAAAACAGGTGCATTGTTAAATTGATTATACAGAGTATCGAGAGCTAAACTTAAATTGGTATCATCACCAGCTAAGGATAACCACTCTTTCTTGTTAGAGGCAATCGACAAACCAGAACAGGCTATATTCATCTCTGGTAGAGTACGATAACCTTCAGTGTCAGGATAACACTTTTGTAAATCATTTTTTGTTAGATGTTTTTTCGCCCACCATGCTCCGAGAGTATTATGAAGCAGGAATTTAACCATATAAGGTTCTGTGAAGAATTGAGTTACTGAGGGTAATTCCCGTGAACCGACTGAGTCACCTGATTTCACTCTATCGTTAACCTCTTTTTTACGTTTATTCTGCCAGTATTGATAGACCCATCCTAAAGAATCTGATGCAGTAAATATCTCCTTAGGCAAGTCACCTAAAAGACTCTCAAGTTTAATCTGATATTCTGGAGGAAAAATCAATTTAAATACCGGTGAAACAAGCCTGAATATCTGCGGTAACATTTTCGATGCATATCGAGCGGCCAATTCCCAACCGTTGTTCGCACCTTCATCAGCTGCAAGATCTTCACACTCTTCCAATGTAACTGCAACAGGCTCATCCGGGTCTGGATACATAAGAAGATTGTTTTCAGCAAGGAAACGGGCAAAAAGCATA
>JAYEHB010000556.1:0-3976 GCA_034659375.1 Thermodesulfobacteriota bacterium | reverse complement strand
TTTTTCACCGCAGGCACAGGAGAAAGACCCATAACAGATGGATGGCAGGCACCCCTTGACACTGCCTTTATCTTTGCAATGGGCTCAAGGCCAAGCGCCTTTGCCTTGTCAGCAGACATGATAACCATACCAGTGGACCCGTCATTTATTCCACTGGAGTTTCCTGCTGTTACTTTTCCAGTCTTTGGCACAAAAGCAGCTGGAAGACTTGAAAGCTTTTCCAGGGTTATTCCTGGTCTGAAATGCTCATCCCTGTCAAAAATTAAAGGATCTTTTCTTTTCCGGGGAACATGAACAGGAACAATCTCATCCTTGAAAGATCCGTCATCACTGGCTCTTTCAGCCTCATTATGGCTTCTCAGGGCAACTTCGTCCATCTCCTCTCTGGTAATGCCAAGGTGCTGGGCTATGAATTCCGCAGTATGCCCCATGATATATGGTTTCCCCACAAACATGCTCAAAGGTGACTTTGTCTCATCAACAGGGCCGTCCTCGGGATGGGGTATAACATGGGAGCCGCAGTGAAGGGCATGGATCATATTGTCCACAAATGTTGTATCCTGGAGTCTGCATCCCCATCTTGCTTTTGGTACACTATAGGGCACGCTGGACATATGCTCGGTTCCCCCGGCAAGGATAGTATCCGCCATTCCCGCCTGAATCATTGCCATTCCTGAAATAACTGCTTCCATGCCGGAGATGCACACCCTGTTTATGGTTACTGCTGTTACAGTATCTGGAATCCCGGCAAGAAGTGCTGCAACCCTGGCTGTATTCAGAGTATCGGCAGATTCTATGCAGCAGCCATACCGGACATCATCTATCATGGACGGCTCAATACCTGCTCTTTTAACAGCTTCCTTCATTGTTATACCTGCAAGCTCTGCTCCGCTCATGCTGAGTAAAGAACCGCCAAAAGCACCAATTGCTGTTCTGCACGCTGACACTATCACTACTTCCTTCATTGATTTTTCTCCTTAAAACGATTACAAAGATAATTTAAAATGAGTAAATATTTACTAAAACGAATTTTCATGGATATCAACAACTGCACTCTTCCCCTGGATTATGGCATCAAACTTTCCAATGGTTACAGGGAGGATTGTATTAATAAAAAAATCTGCCGCCATTGTCTTGCCATGGTAAAATGCAGCACTCTTATTTTTAGACAAAACTTCATCCATTTCTTTACCGGTTTTTCCATTGAGAATCTTCTCAAGTTCAGGTTCTGCAGCAGATGCCCGCCACAAAAGCATCCATGCCATGATCACATCTCCTGTTGCCTCAAGCAGGGGATGGGCAAAGGCAAACCCAGATTTAAATTCAGAAGAGTTCATCCTTTCTACTGTCTTACTGCATGCCAGTTTCAGTTTATCGGCTGCTCTGCCAAGTTTGACAGCAAAATCATTCAGAGCCGATTGCTCCATGGTAAGAACTGATGTTTTACTGATCTCGGAAAGAAGAGCCTCAAGGCATGCACCTTTTTTCATGGTCAATTTCCTGCCAAGAAAATCCATTGCCTGGATTCCATTGGCACCTTCATATATGGAAGTTATCTTGCAATCCCTGGCAAGCTGCTCCATGGGATACTCCTTTGTATATCCGTATCCCCCAAAGACCTGCATTGCCTCCACACACACGTCAAACCCCTTTTCACTGCAATAGGCCTTTACAACCGGGGTGAGTATCTCTGTAAGATTATTATAATGCTCTTTTTCATGGTCAGACTCTGCAACCTCAGCCTTGTCAAAACAGAAAGCTGTAAAATATGTAAGACTTCGCATACCTTCCACATATGATTTCATTTTAAGAAGCATTCTCTTTACATCAGGATGCTCAATAATTGGAACCTGGGAGGCACTTTTGTCACTTTTCTTACCGATTGCCCTTCCCTGGAGTCTCTCTTTTGCATAATCCACAGCATAAAGATAGGCAGTGGAAGCATTGGTAAAGGCCTGGGTTCCAACCTCAAGGCGCACCCCGTTCATCATGTGAAACATGATCTCCATACCCTGATTCTCTTTTCCCAGAAGAAAACCCAGGCACTTTCCCTTACCGCCCAGGGCAAGGCTGCATGTGGGGCTGCCGTGGATACCCATTTTATCTTCAATTCCCGTGCATATCACATCGTTGTCGCCGCCAAAGCTGCCATCTTCGTTAACCCATATCTTTGGGACAATAAAAATTGATATACCTTTGGTTCCACTGGGGGCTCCTTCAATCCTTGCAAGAACCGGATGAATAATATTCTCTGTAAGATCATGGTCTCCATTTGTAATAAAAATCTTATTACCTGTTATGGAGTAGGTTCCATCGTCATTCTTTGTCGCAGTGGTTGTAAGGGCACCAAGGTCAGAGCCTGCCTGGGGCTCGGTCAAAAGCATTGTGCCGGCCCACTGGCAGGTGTAAAGTTTTTTAAGAAAAAGTGCTTTTTGTTTATCACTCCCAAACAGATCTATCATCTTTCCTGCACCATGACCTAAAATGGCATAGGTCATGAGAGTATAATTGGCACCTATCATATAATCCATGGCTGCCTGAGCAATTGTATGGGGAAGTCCCTGACCTCCAAATTCAGGATCTGCTGCAAGAGCACCCCATTCACCCTCAATAAGCAGTTTATGAACACGTCTGAAACATTGGGGCACGGTTACTTTACCGTTTTCAAAGCTCACCCCCTCTTTATCACATTGAGTATATGTGGGAAGAATCTCCTTTATAGAAAGATTTCTTGCCTCCTTTACAACCATGTTAAACATCTTTTTATTAAAATCGCTGTATTTTTCCGATTTTAAAAGCTGTTCAGCATTGAGCTGCTCATAAAGGACAAAATCAATATCCCTCTGATCTGCAATTACCTCTGCCATTGGTTAATCTCCTTTGTAAATATTCGGCCAGCACCCCATCTTCACTCAAAAATTGAGTTCATAAAAATTATGGTTTAATTCCATTAAAAATAAGTTCTGTTATATTTTTTGCTGTCTCATCAGTTAAGACTTTTTCATTAAATATTGCTCTGTTCATGCACGAATGTTCAATGGTTCCAAAAATAGCGTTTCTGATATAAGAGGAACTTAGTCCCTGTCGTATCTCGCTGTTTTCTATTCCCTGTTCAATAATATCAATTATTATTCTGTTAAACTCTCTGACAAGCTCATATGCTTCGCTTTTAAAGTATTCATCAGAGTTTCTCACCTCTAAAAGTATAATTCTGGCAAAAACCCTGTGGTTGGCATACCTTTCAATACTTGACCAGATAATTTTCCTCAGCTTATTTAAAGCCCCCTCCAAACCTTTGAGATCCCTTTTTATCTGGAGCAAAAAAACTTCATAATGCTCCTTTAAGACATAGTGTAAAAGATCCCGTTTATCCTTGAAATATTTATAGATAAGCCCTTCTGTTACTCCGGCTGTCACTGCTATATCAGATATGGTTATGGAATTGAGATTTCGTTCTTCTAAAAGCTCTCTCATGGCATTAATGATCTTTGTTCTGCCCGGAGGAGATACCACTCTTTTACCTTTCATAAACAGATCCTGGTAAATATTATTTATCAATTAATAGTGCGGATATTTATATATAATTACAGTAAATTATATTTTTTTTCACCAAGACTGATTATTCAAATCCTGTCCTGGTAAATAAAACTTACTCATGATTATTTATTATGTCAAGAAAAAAAATGTATCCTCTCTAAATTTGGTGGACAAACGCTGTTTAGCACAAAAATAATTTTTGAATGAGTGGGGGGGCAGGCACAGATTACGTGCCGCATGAAATCAGGATTCTATCAAAAATCAGTTCGCAATCTTAGGGAGTTGGAATAAAATAATTATCCAAATTTTGTGCAGAATTTTTGTTCGTCTTCAAGGTGTGATGACAGGTGCATAGTGAGCTATGTGCCTGTCATCACAACGTAGAAGACGGGCAAAAAGACAAACAAAATGGGTAATTATTTTTTTCCACCTCCCTTAG
>JAYEHB010000555.1:0-3988 GCA_034659375.1 Thermodesulfobacteriota bacterium | reverse complement strand
ATCGCCACTGTAATTTCTCAATAAATCTTCGTATATATTTTGCTTACAGGTATCACAAACATTATTAGTTTTAATTCTTTTGTCCTTAGTTCCATCAAGTTGTTTAATTTTATTTTCGAAATAATCATCTGTATATAGCTCTTTCAATGCTAATTTTATCTCTTCAACATAATCAGTCTTGATTAAATATTTTTCAAAATCAGCCAAATCATCTAAAATGAAAATGTTGTCAAAATCAGGAAGATTTACTTCTTCAACCTTTTTTATTTTCTTCAATGCACTTTTTACCGCTTTTATAGCCTTTTCCTCCCCATCACTAAAAATCAGCCAGGGAATATTTAAGGCTTCTGAAAATCTTAAAAATGGCAAATATCCGCCATATCCGCCAACTCCAACAAAATCAATTCCCATTTCAACAGGTGTTTTACCAAAATATTTTTCTGCAAAAATCGGTAATGCCTGTTCTTCTGTTTCGCCTTCAAAAAATACAATTAACTTTGAGAAAAAAATCTCACCTCGACTATTGATTACTTGTCGATTTATTTTTCGAACATCTTCTTTTTCTAATAATGCAGTATCAATGCTCCCACATTTTACAGTTTTATCTTTATAAAAGTTTCGTATCTGACTTAGCTGTGCTGTTGCTGCGATGTAAGGAGAATGTGTTGAAATAATTTTTTGACCATCAATCTCATTAATTTGAGAGAAGAGTTTCTTTTGGGCATTAGGGTGTAAATGGGCTTCCGGCTCTTCAATTGCCAGAATTGGAAAGAAAACAGTATTTTCTTTTTCTGAATTTTTGGTAAGCAGAGATATAAAAGATTTCAAAGTAAGTAGTGACGACCAACTTCTTGTACCCATTCCGTGATATTCCATAGAAAAACTATCTTCATTATCACTATAATAAATTGTTAACCCCTTATTTAAATCTCTTAATTTTTTTGTAAAAGGTGTTATTTCTATTCCCCCGCTACTTGTATCCATCGCAGTATCAAGAGCTTTTAGTGTTGTTTTAATATTGGTCAAAATATCACTGCTACTTACCGCTTTTTCATTTAAAGACTTAATTTGTTTTTCTATCTCTTTTATATCTTCTTTGGAATACTCTATTTTAGAAATCATCTTACCAAGGTATGAACTTCGCAACTTTGTGTCTTCCAAAATATCTCGTTGAGCATCCATATAGAAAAAAGGCACTTCATCAAAACCAAATCTAATTGTATTGCCATTATCGGATTCAAACCAGTTTTTGTCATTTTTTAAAAACTCCGCCCAGTCTTTTAAAATATAACGCTCTGTTTTATAGCTATTTTTAATTTGATTAAAAGAGATAACTGTTCTTAGTGGAAAAAACTATTTATTCCATCATTTTGAATTCTGTTTGTGGTCAATAACCTTTCCCACTTATCAGAAAAGTCTTCTATTTGCTCTCCGTTTTCATTAACAGGAATGATAAATAAATCTACAATAACTTTATTTGCCGTACTATTGCCTTGAATAAAGAAATCATCTTGAGATACAAATTGGCTATTTCCAAGTGCCAGTTGTAGAGCTTTTAAAAAGGAAGTTTTCCCTGTATTGTTCATTCCTGTTAGAACAGTTGTTTTTTTAAGTCTTACCTCAATGTTTTCAAGCCCTCGAAAGCCGGCAATACGAACGGTTTTTATCAATATGCTCATACTATTTCCTCTTTTAATTCATCAATTGTAATCTTTACCTCACCGCTCATTAATTTTGGCAATAAGGTATCCCGTATTTTTTCAAGGGTGAGGATTTGGGTTGAATTGTTTTTAATCTTTTCTTCTATCGGATTTATGATTGCATTAAATTTATGTTTGTTTTCTATTTTACATAATGTAAGTTATCCGACTGAAAAAAACGTGGTCTGTCCCCCTTTTTTTCTTTTTACTATACTTTTGGTTCTTTAGATGCATCATATAAAAAATAAATAAAAATTACCGTGAATAATATTGCTATAACTACTCCTGCGATTTGCATTATACATCTCCCAATTTTTTTAATTTTTGATACACTTCAAATTTAATACCTTTAACTTTTAACAATAAAGCGAGAAAAATTAAAAAACCCAGTATGGCAAGAATTAAAACATATACCGGTATTTTTTGTAAGCTTTAACCAGACCCTGGCAAGTTCGCTTGAACCCCAGGCCTGGGCATCGCATCCCCTTTCTCTATGGGGTGCATCACCATCAAGAATTTCAGGGATAAATCCTGCACACCCTGTTTCCATGATCAGACTGGAACTGCCAAGCCATGCAAGGGCGGTTTCTGCACCTTTTGAACCAAAAACATCAGCATAAGCCTCGCAAAACACCGGAAATGGCCATGTCCATGCTGTGCCGTTATGGTAAGCCGGTTTTCTCTGATAATCCTCATCACCTGCATATCTTCCGGAATATGGATAATGGGGGTCTTTTAAAAGCTCTCCATTATGTTCAATTACAATAGGAAACAACACTCTTTCATCGGCAAGACTCCTTATTGCCCCGGGCACCAGAAGCTCCATGCAGGATTCAACACATTTTATACTCAAATTTTCATCTGTTACTGCACCAAGGGTGATTAAAAAAAGCTGATTGGGTCTTAAGGCATCATCTGCTTCAGCTTTTGCTGCATTTAAAGGTGAATCGCAATGGAGACAGTCTGAAAAAAAACCTTTATCCTTTAGAAAAAAAAGCTTTTTAATGGAATTTGAAACAGTTAAAGCTATATTATTCCATTGATCAAAATTTTCTTTTTTATCTGTTTTGGCAAGAAAAGAGAGGGCACTATACCACAGTGCCTGTATCTCCACAGGGTACCCCTGTCTTGGAGAGCCTGCAGGATAGTTGGTATCCATCCATGTAAAATGGGAGGGGCTGTAAAGAAGAGATGTTTCATTATCCATGACAACGCCTGTATCAGTTCCCTTTATCATGGATTGTACCAGGGATATAAGAATATCTTTTACACTTCTCTGATCCAGCATTTCATCAAGAAAATCATGGTTATCTTTTTCAACAAGCTCTTTTACGCAGACAAAAAACCAAAGAGGAGCATCCGATGTTTCCCTGTTTTCAGCGTCTTCTCCACAGATCATATTGGGCAGGGTTCCATTTTTTTCAAATTTCCCAAAAAGCCTTAAAATATCTTTTGCATCTTCAAATCTTTCAGCCTCTATTAAAGAACGGCAGAATATCAGGCTGTCGCGGCCCCAGTCAAGAAACCATGGATATCCTGCAATCACACTTTTATATTTTCCACGCTGCACAATAAAAGTATCAAGACTTGCCAATGCAGCATCTCCTAAATTTTGAATTTTAAATTTTGAATCTTGTGATTTTTCTTGTGATCTTTCTTGTGACTGATTTTGAGACTGACCTTGAGACTGACCTTGAGACTGATTTTGAGACTGGTCTTGAGACTGGTCTTGAGACTGATTTTGAGACTGATCTTGAGACTGATCTTGAGACTGATCTTGAGACTGGTCTTGAGACTGGTCTCGTGATTGATCTTGTGACTTATCTTGTGGATAAAAATCCCGAAAAAAGCTATTTTTACTTTGGGATTTGTGGAAAAGCCAGGAGTTGCTATCTGAGTTTGCATCTATATCTCTGTCGGCATCGGCATTTACGAGAACAGACTCATCACCGTAAAGGGAGGTGATAAAATAACCAGGACTGAAAAGATCTGATTCTGCATCAAGCCCCCTCTGTGCCTCAACAGGACGATGAACCATGTAGTTCCATTCAGGCTCCCACACAAAATTACCATTGGTGATCCTTACCTTAAGATGACGTTGATCAGGCACAGGGGCAAATAAAAATCCATTGTTAATTATTGTCACATGCTTTTTCCATTGATTTTCAGGCCCTGTAAACGCCTTTACAGTCTCATGGAAGCTGCGATCCTCAATATCAGGCCGTATGATTATATCAATTTTTTTTTCACTGGAAAGAAGAGATTCTCCAGGTTCTCCATGTTCTCCA
>JAYEHB010000554.1:0-4001 GCA_034659375.1 Thermodesulfobacteriota bacterium | reverse complement strand
TGCCATAAAGAATCCTTGTTAACTCCTTTAAAAATTATATCTTTAAACATAATTCAAAAAAATAATAAAAGCAAGATTTAGAAATAAACCTGAACGATATTTTTTATGCTCTGAATTGCTGACAAGGAGTCTGTAAACCGGGACGATCTTCTCTCAACACCTGACGCTTTAAACCAAGCCATATAGGTTCTATATTCGGCCACTTGAGGATGGGGTCAGGATATATGGCCGACGTTAGAACCAAACCCCATTTTTTAAATATGAGGCACTGACCGAATATTTAAAAAAAATGTATGGAATTGGCGGGAATGGTGATTAAAATTTTACTTCCAGGCTCGATCCTCTTTTTTAAAATTTTCTGGCGGGTACACTTGGCAACAAAAACTACCCCTTTTACCTGAATAATAACATCATAGTAAAATTCTCTTGAGGCAAGATTTGTAACCACACCTTCAAAAGTATTACAACCTGAAAAATCCTCTGGGAAAAAAATATCCTCGGGCCTTAAAGCCATATAATTAAAACCTGCACCAGACCGGTCACTACTTATATCCAGATTAATATATGAATCAGTATTATCACAAGAAATTGTAACAGATGAACTATCACACCTTTTTATGGGAAAGATATTCTTCATACCCACAAATTCTGCAGCAAAGGATGATTCCGGCTTTTCAAAAAGCTCACCCACCGCTCCTGTCTGTACAATTTCTCCTTTATGTATAATAGCTCCTTTATTGGCAAGAAAAAGCACATCTGAAAAACTATGGGAGACCATGACAAAGGTGGCACCAAGCTCTTTGTGCAACAATTTGAGCAGCCCCTTAAGTTCATCCTGAAGCAGAGGATCAAGGGCAGACAAAGGTTCATCTAAAAGCAGAACTTCAGGATTTAAAATCAATGCCCTTGCAAGGGCAACCCTCTGTTTTTCACCTCCGCTCAAAGTCATTGGATGCCTGAGCAGAAGATGTGACAGATTCATATTTTCAATTAAAAGAGAGAAACGGCTCTCTACATCTCTTTTGGATATATTGTGATACCTTACCCCGTAAAGAATATTTTTTTGAACGTTTAGATGGGGAAAAAGGGCATAATCCTGATAAACAATACCCACACCCCTTGATTCTGGAGAAAACCCTGTAACATCTGTACCATTTATAAAAATTTTACCGGAATCAACAGGCATAAGACCCATGACAGCCTCTAAAACAAGAGACTTACCAGAACCTGTGGGACCTATAAGGGCAAAAAAATCTTTTTCTTCAATTAAAAGATTTATATCTTTCAGACTGAATCCAGGCAGATGCAGACAAAGATCAGAAAGGCAGATCATAGAATCTCCCTCTCTCTTGAAAAAAGACGCATAAGCACAAAAAGAAAAAGAGAGATAACAATGAGCCAGAATGCCACTGCCTGGGAATACTTAAGCCCGTAGGCTGTGAATCGCTCATAGATAAGAACCGGCGCTGTCATGGGATGATATGCCACAATAACAACCGCTCCAAACTCGCTTATGGCCCTGGCTGTACACATCACAGCTCCAAGGACCATATTGCGCCACACCAGGGGAAATGTAACCCTGAAAAACGTGGAGGTCATGGTGGCACCAAGACCCCTTGATGCTTTTTCCAGTCTAACAGGGATACTTTCAAAACCTGCTTTTACAGCATTGATATAAAAAGGAGTTCCAACAAATGTAAGAACAATAACAATTCCAGTGAGGCTGCCCATAATCTCAATACCTATTTCCGAGAGAAACCTGCCTAACCAGCAATTTCTGCCCAAAAGACTTAAAATGGCTATTCCAATGACAGGATGGGGAATCATTATTGGCAGATCAATAAACCCCTCTATAATTTTTTTACCTTTAAAATTCTTTCTTGCCAGGATATAGGCAAGGGGCGTTCCAAAAAGCATTGCAACAAGGGTTGCACAAAGGGCAGTGTATAGACTGCGCCCTAAAGCCTCCAGGACGACTCTCTCCTTTAAGGCTGCCACAAGATCAGCAACATCCGGCTGGGAGAGCATTTTTCCAAGGGGCAGCACAACAAGAAGGACAAGAGGAACACTCAAAAAAGCAAAACAGTACCAGAACAGATCAACTTTTCTTGTTTTCATGAAAATCCCTATTTGAACAGATCAATTTTTAACCTCAATTTGAACAAATCAGTTTTTAACCTCAACAAGAGGAGCAATCTTTTCCGGAAGCAATGCTTTCATATCTTCTGTGGGAACACGGCACGGAATAAAAGGGGGCTGCCCCATCTCCTTTAAAGTTTTCAGACCACCTTCAGCAGAGAGCATGTACCCAAGAAAGGCCTCTGCAGCTTCAGGGTTTGCACAGTTTTTTATCATGGTAATACCATAGGTACATGACTTTCCCTGTTTTGTTTTAAATGTACCGGGTTTTTTGCCTGTAACCTTTACATTTGCCTGTTTATAAAACTTATCATACCTGTAATTCCCAAGGTTTATATGCTCATCAAGTTTAATATATTTTAAACCGTGCTGCACTGCCACGGAAAGATACTCCCAGGCATAATCCATATTACCTGTCTTCAGCATGTTTACAAGTTCAACTGATTTAGGACGAATATTTTTTATTGGTCGGTTATCAATGAGTTTTTGATGCAGTCCCTTAACATTGTAAAACTTTTCAGCAAGCTGAAGCACCATGATGCTGCGATATCCACAGGGATCAAGATTGGGATCTGAATGACCCCACGCAACTTCTTTTTTCTGTAAAATTTTATACCAGTTGTCACTATCTATTTCATCTGCAAACCTGCTGGTATCTGTGTAGCAGAGAACAAGCTGATTTGTGGCAAATCTGATATTGTACTCTGCAAACTTCGGGATAAGGTTGTTATCAATAACCTTGTAATCCGCTGATGCCATGAGATCAGCAGTTTTACCCACCTCTGAGATCATCCTGGCCATCTTAGTACTTCCGCCGGCCTCTCTTAAAAGATCAACCCCGGGATATTTCGCTTCAAAAGCTTTTTCAATTTCTGCAAAGGGAACTGTAAGACTCCCTGCATGAAAAATCACCAGTTTACCCTTGGGAGCAGCACCAACGGACAATGATGATAAGGCTATAATTAAAGATACCAACGCCATTAACCTGATTTTGTGAAACAAACATCTCTTCATCATAAACACTCCTTTTTTTTTGGGCCTGCTCACATAGCTTTAGAAAATTAATTATTTTAAATAGTTAAAATAATTTTCAAGTAAAACAACAAAAAAAAACTCGAATATGTGCATAAATCAACAGTAATTTAAAGTCAAGAAAAATCTTAAAATAAGATAATTGAAAGAAATTAATAACAAATTCCACCCCAAACAAACAAACTATGACCCAAGCATTCTAAAAATCAGCAATTATAGTTATGGAATGCAATCAGGATAAAACTGCAGATTCACAATTCCAGCTAACGTAATTTCAATAAGTTACGCCTCATAAAAATCGGCCTGAAACCCAAAATTAAAAATGTTGTCCAAAAAAAATTACAATTGACAAAACCCATTTTTTTTGTCACCTTGGCAGCTGATAGAATCAGGTTTATGTTATTTGTGTCGTTATCAGGCCTTGAAAATAATTAATCAAAAAATCAAGATAATGACAAAAACAAAAACCTGGCTCAACCTTTGGGTTTGGTTCTAACGTCGGCCATATATCCTGATTGCAGGAACAACGGAGGGGTCAGGCTTTTGTTATTTGTGTCGTTATCAAACCTTGAAGATAATTAACCAAAAAAGTTAAGATAATGACAATAATGAAAGCCTGACCCCACCATCAAGTGGCCGAATATAGAACCAAGCCCCAACCTTCAAATGGCCGGGATTATGATCAGGGCCTTATCGTAAAACATTAATTTTAGAATACCTCTTATTTTTATTCATAAAAAAACTGCCATTCCCAACACCATTTGCAAAAATAAAAAGGAAAAATATCATGGGTTTTAATATAAAAAAAATATCAATAATTATGATATCTT
>JAYEHB010000553.1:0-15604 GCA_034659375.1 Thermodesulfobacteriota bacterium | reverse complement strand
GATATTTTTATTAATAATTTTTCGCTCATCTATTCATGCACAAAAAAAAAGTTTAACGTCAATGATAATCAAATTTTTTTTATATGACAAGAGAAAAAGAGGAGAGGTCTTATTTTTTATTAATCCCCTTGCTAAAAAAAAATATCATCGTTATGATATTACGTTTTCTTTTTGACATAGTCTAAGGGCCCCGGAAAAAAAATAAATCTACAGTCCGGCTTGCCTTTTAACTCGTCTCCGGAGTTGCACCAAAGGGCATATATTTCAATATGCTCCCTTTGGTGCGCATTGAAGGCAAGTTAAAATTCTGTGCCGTTTGTGTCGATTTATTAATTTCCGTGAGCCTAAACAGGAGGGGTAAGTAAAGTGAAACATAAAATTTTGTTTGAACCATATAATAGAGAAATAGAAGTTGAGGATGGAGATACTGTTATCAGAGCAGCCATGGAGGCTGGTGTACATATAAATGCATCCTGCGGTGGAGAGGGTGTGTGCGGAAAATGTAAGGTTTTACTTGAAAAAGGAGACATAGAGGGAGGCATTTCTGAGTATCTTACCGACGAGGATCAAAAAAAAGGGTACCGCCTTGCATGCCTGGCAAAAGTAAAATCTGATCTTGTTGTAAGAATTCCCGTGGAGTCTGAAATTGATACAAGTGTACTCAATTTTCAGCCTTCTCCAAGGCACACTGCAAAGGTTGAAAAGTTTGATCTTTATAAATTAAGAGAGAAAGGTCATTTTTTTCCTCCTGTGGAGAAAAAGTATATTAAGCTTGAAAAACCTTCTGCAACTGATAATGTCGCTGATTTTGAAAGATTTATGCAGTCTCTTAAGATAAAGCATAATGAACATCGCCTTGTTGCAGATCTTAATGTAATAAGAGAATTTCCTGATCTTGTACGAGAGGCGGACTTTAAGGTGACAGCAACCATTGTAAGGCCGGTTAGAGAGAATGGTAAAAATCAGATTGTTCATATTGAAGCCGGTGATACAAGTTTAAGAAATTATGCAATTGCCATGGATATTGGTACAACAACCATTTTTGGCCAGGTTCTTGATCTGTTAAGGGGGGAAGTCATTTCTGAATATGGTGATTTTAATGCCCAGATTTCCTATGGAGAAGATGTCATTTCAAGGATAGTTTATTCAGAAAAAAAGGACGGTCTTGAAAAGCTCCATGAAGTTGTTTTAAGAACCATTAACAAAGTCCTTGAAAAGATTATTACAAGTGCAAAAATAGAAAAGCGTGAGATTTCAACCATTACCCTGGCCGGCAATTCAACCATGACCCAGCTTCTTTTAAAGATCAATCCCAGTTACATAAGACGTGCTCCCTATGTCCCGGCTTCTGTCCTCTATCCTCCATTCAGTGCCGGGGATATTGGTATTGATCTTGCCGCACATACCATTGCACTCATCTATCCCGGCATTTCAAGCTATGTTGGAGGAGATATTGTGGCAGGAGTGATGGGGTCTGGAATGTACAGGAAAAAGGAGCTGACCCTTTTCATGGATATTGGAACCAATGCTGAGATTGTAATAGGCAATAAAGACTGGATGGCATGCACTGCATGTTCAGCAGGTCCTGTTTTTGAAGGCGGGGGCATAACTTTTGGAATGCGGGCTGCCAAAGGCGCCATTGAAGATTTTTCCATTGATCCGGTTACATATGAGCCCATGATCGTTACCAAGGGAGATAAAAAGGCAAAGGGAATATGCGGGTCAGGCCTTATCTCCATTGTTGCAACGCTCTTTGAAAAGGGAGTTATTGATAATAGTGGAAAATTTCATCGTTCTCTTGATACAGATAGAATAAGAGAAAAAGATGACATCTGGGAGTACGTTCTTGTGTGGAAGGATGCCACCCGGATTGACAAAGATATCACCATTTCAGAGCCTGATATTGACAATCTTATCAGGGCAAAGGGTGCCATGTATTCAGGTGCATTGACTCTGCTTGATGAGGTGGGCTTAACCATAGATGCAATTGATACAATTTTTCTGGCAGGCGGATTCGGCAGCTATATTGATCTGGAAAAGGCGATGACCATTGGTCTTATCCCTGAAACAGAGCCTGAAAAGGTTAAATATCTTGGAAACGGTTCCCTGCTTGGCTGCAAAATGAGTTCTGTTACAAACAAAATGAGAAGGGATGTGGGCGAGGTTGTTAAGATGATGACCAATTTTGAGCTGGCTGAAACACCATCTTATATGGACCATTATGTGGGAGCACTTTTTCTGCCCCATACCGAGCTTAACTATTTTCCAAAACTTAAAAAAAGGCTTGATGCGTTAAATAAGCAAAAAATGCTGTAAACGTCAGCATCCTTCATAACTGCCACGGGCAGCCTTGGTGGTCTAAGTCTGCACACAACAAATGATGAAAGTTACACTTCTGGTTTGCCAGGACTTTCATATAACCGGCATGGCCGGAGCATGGTCATTCTCTTCGGCCACAACAAAATATGAAAGTCATGCGATTGCAATACGTTGGATGGACTTTCATATAAAGTACTTTACACTTTCTGGAGTCACTCCCTATTTAACAGGGGGTTTCCCCAAAAGAGTGTAAAATATTTTTAAGGTGACATGAAGGATGCCTGAACGTCCTGGGAAAATTAACAACAGAGTACACAATGTACCGCAATGGGGGGACAGATTTAAATCTGTTTTCTGGGAAATATGGGAAATAATAAAAAATGGGAATAAAAAATGGGAATAAACAAAAAAAGTCTTGTCAGGTATATAGAGCTGACAAAACCTGAACTTTCCAATAATTCTGCCGATGCAGAGCGTCTTAAAGATGCTCTTAAAAAAGAGCTTAAAACAGAGCATATATCCATTCCCCTTTTTCTGGCAGCCTCGCTGCCGGAGAAATTGAGAAAATGGGAACACCGGGTTAAGTGTGTCATTTTTAAGGAGTTAAATTTCTGGTCTGTTGCAGCCATCAGAGATCCTGAAGAAAATGAGACTTTGTGCGGTGTTGCAGCAGATATCGGTACAACCAGGGTTGTGTTGCAGCTTCTCGATCTTGAGACAGGAGAGGTTATTAATGAGAGGGGTTTTGACAATCCCCAGGCAGCAATTGCTCCTGATGTGCTGGCAAGGATTCATTATGCAGGTAAAAACAGTGGTGCAGGATTAAAAGAGTTGCACTCTCCTGCCTTGTTTCCAGGTGCAGGTATGGGAATTCATGGTAATAGTGGCAGTGCAGGATTAAAAGAACTTCAATCTCTTATTATTAACGGGATCAATGCAAATATTCTGGCTTTATGCAAGGAGAGTTCCATTGATCCTGCAATGGTTTATCTTTTTTCAGGTGCAGGCAATACTGCCATGACCCATCTTTTTTTAGGGCTTGATCCTTTGTACATTATAAGGGAACCCTACATACCTGCTGTTAATGCTCCGGAACCTGTAAATGCAGGCGAACTGGGTCTTTTGATAAATCCCGGTGCAAAGGTCTTTCTGTTTCCCAATGTTGGATCATACTTTGGCGGGGATCTCATGGCAGGGATTTTTTACTCAGGACTTCATAAAAAAGAGAACCCATGCCTGATGGTGGATGTTGGAACCAATGCAGAGGTTGTTGTTGGAAACAGAGACTGGCTTATGGCATGTGCCGGTGCTGCAGGGCCTGCCCTTGAGGGTGGAGTCAGCGACATGGGCATGACTGCAGGACCAGGGGTCATTGACAGGGTTAAAATCGATCCTGAAACAAGGAAAATAGATATCCATACAATTGATGAAAAACCAGCCATTGGAATCTGCGGCTCAGGCATGATAGACCTTGCAGCAGAGCTTTTTCTTTCAGGCATGCTGGATATCAGGGGGAAATTTTCAAAAAAGAGATGTGAATCAAGGCTTTTTGAAAAAAGAGGAGTTGACTGTTTCAGGCTTGTTGATAAAGCAGAAACAGGCACAGGGGATGATATCTTTTTAAGCCAGGTGGATATGAACTCTCTTACAAGTTCAAAGGCAGCCATGCATTCTATTCTTGAGGTTATCGTAAACCAGACTGCCGGGTTGGATTTTGATGAGTTGGAGCGATTCTATGTGGCAGGCACATTTGGTTCATTTATAAATCCTCAATCTGCCATATCCATTGGGATGCTTCCTGATATGCCCCTGGAGAAATTTGAAGTTCTGGGAAATTCATCCCTTAAAGGTGCTGCAAAACTTCTTTTGGACTCAAGTGCTTTTAAAGAGATCGAGGGCATCAGGGATGGGATTACCTATATTGAACTTAACGTAAACCAGGAGTTCATGAACATATTCAGCGGTGCAAAATTTTATCCCCACACAGACAGATCACGGTTCCCTTCTGTTAAGCTTTACTATGATGAAACCTGACGTTTTTGAGTCGTTGATTTTCAGTCCAGTCAATGCGGTTCATAAGCCCGTGGATTATCTTCACATCTCTGGAATCAAGAGCTGCTCTGCCAAAGATTCTTCTGAATGTCCTTAAAATATGGTCAGGGTTTTCAGGGCTGAGGAAATCTATGCTTAAAAGGGTTTTTTTTATGTGGGCGTACATCTGCTCCAGTTCCGCCATATCTGCAGAAGAGTTCTGCCCGGTTTGTTTTGATTCTTTTAAATGGACCTGGCCAAAAGCTTTTGAAATTTCATAAAGGCAGATGCTTAAAGAGTGTGAAAGATTCATGGATGCAAAGGAGTCATTGGTAGGAATGGTGACAAAGTGCTGGCAAAGTGTAAGCTCTGATGTTGTAAGCCCGCTGTCCTCCCTTCCAAGGACAATTGCGCATTTTAACTCATCCTGGGTCTCTGCTATTTTTTTACCTGCTTTCTCCGGGGTAAAAAAATCTTTTCTGTATTTCCCAAAGCGTCTGGTTGTTCCAAATGCAATATGGCACTCTGCAAGAGCACTCTTAAGGTCGTTAAAAATTTCTGCTTTTTCAAGTAAAGGCCATGCTTTTAAGGCCATTTTTCTGGCATCATTTGAAAGGTATTCGCTGCACGGATTTACAAGTTTTAAATTTAAAAAGCCAAAGTTCATCATTGCTCTGCATACAGAGCCTATATTGATGGGACCCTGGGGCTCCACAAGAATAATTGTCAAATTTTCAGGTTTCATGAAGTTTCCGTTTTATTTTTTTGGGTTTGGTTCTAACGTCGGCCATATATCCTGATTGCCTGACCCCACCCTTATTTACATTTTACTTGTTTGTAAATCAAGTCTAAAAAGACCCTCTTTAAGTTAGGGGTTCGGAAAAAAGGTGGTCGAATATGCGGGGTAATCATTTTTTTCGTTTAGCCGGCATAACCTTTGAGATAAAATGCTTTCTTGACATTTTGCCATTAATGCCTTACAGGTAAGTAAGGCTGTATATTAAGTAAGGAGGATATTATGGCATTAGCAACTCTCACCACTAAAGGACAGGTTACAATTCCAAAAATAATAAGAGATTCTCTGAAATTAAACACTGGTGATAAAATTGAGATTATTATCACAGAGAAAAGAGAGGCCATAATCAGACCGGTTTTTAAAAAAGTAGATGATATTTTCTGTAAATTATATAAACCAGGCAGAAAAGCAGTATCCCTTGAAGCTCTGGATAATGCCATCAGAAATCGAATGACGGATAAATTCAAATGAAAGCCATAGATACAAATATTCTAGTTCGGTTTTTAATTGGCGATGACAAGTTGCAGGCAAAGAAAGTCTATACAATATTTAAAAAGGCTGAATCAGAAAAAAAGGAATTATTTGTGCCGCTGCTTGTAATTTTAGAAATGCTCTGGGTTTTAGAATCTGTTTATGAGATATCAAGGAGAGAAATTTTAGAGTCTATAAGTGACCTTTTGTTGATGTCCATTTTTAAATTTGACCAGCAGTCAGCTTTACAGCAATTCGTCCATTCAGCACAAGGGAATAAATATGATCTTTCTGATCTGTTGATTGCACATTCTGCCAAAAACAATGGTTGTGAGGCTGTTATTACCTTTGATAAGAAAGCATCAAAGTTCAAATTATTCGAATTTGCAAAATGAATAGCATATTCTTGCAATTTGGCAAAGGTATTGGTAAATGTAAATATTCGGTTTATAATGTAAATGCTAACCTTTGCTGCAGAAAATAAAAGAGATGGGGGTTTGTATGTTAAAATCAGTTTCCTGGTTTACTATTGTTTTACTAATGCTTTTTTTTGCTCTCTCCTGCCATGCCCTGGATCTGACAACAGCTGAACAGGCATGGCTTGAAGAGCATCCTGTTATAAAGGCAGGTTCTGATCCGGATTTTCCGCCAGTGGAATTTTTTAATAAAAACGGTATATTCAAAGGCATGTCAGCTGATTATGTTAAACTTGTGGAAAAAGATCTTGGCATTAAGTTTCAGATAAAAGAGTATTCCTCATGGGATATGGTTCTTAAAAAGGCAAAAAATGGTGAAATAGATCTTATCACAGCTAGATCTATTTCAGAAGCTCGTTCTAAGTATCTCTCAGGAACCCTGCCCTATATAGTCCTTCCAGGTGCTATAATAACAAGAAAAGCAGTAAAAAGGCAGCTTACCCTCAAGAGTCTGGCAAATAAAAGAGTTGCCATTGTTCTAGGCTATGTCTGGCAGGAGTATGTTGAGGCAGATTATCCAGATGTCAATATCATTGCTGTGGCAGACACCTCTTCAGGTCTTAAACTTGTGGCAGACGGGACAGTCTATGCCATGGTTGCAGCATTGCCCATGGCACTCTATTATATTGAAAAACATGGGCTTTCCAACCTTTGTTTTGCAGGCGAAACAGGTTATGTAACTAAACTATCCTTTTTAATCAGAAAAGATCTGCCGCTGTTAAAAACTATTATGGATAAGGCTCTTTTAAATATTAATCCAAAAAAGAGAAAAGAGATTTACAAAAAATGGATTAACCTTGACCCTGTGCCCCTTTACAGAACCTTGCAGTTTAAGTCTGCACTTGTTTTGTTTATACTGGTATTGATTGCTTTGATGTTGATAGTCGTCTGGAATAAAAGACTTAAGACAGAAGTGTTAAAACAGACCAGGAAACTTGAAAAGGATATTAACAAAAGAAAAAAAATTGAAGGGCAGTTAAAAGACAGTGAATCAAGGTTTAGAGATTTTGTTGATGATCTTCCCGTGGGAATATTCAGGGTTACTCCTGAGATGCCTGGAAAATTTATATTAGTCAACTCTGCCTTTGCCTTAATGTTTGGATTTTATTCAAAAGAGGAGGTAAAAGAGAAAACTGTGGCAGAATTCTATTCTGATCCGGATCAGAGGAAAAATCTTGTCAGGAAGCTTGTCACAAATGGCACAGCTAAAATGGATCTCAGCTCTAAAAATAAGGATGGCTCTCTATTCTGGTGCAGGGTGAATATTAAAACAATTTTTGATGAACATGGAAAAGCTCTTTTTTTTGATGGAGTTAGTCAGAATATTACCAGGGAAAAAGAGGCAGAAGCAGAGGCTGTAAAGAGTGAAACACTGTTTGCTGCTTTTATGGATTATTTTCCGGGAGGCGTATTTGTCAAGGACAGAAAACTTAATCTGCTCTATGCAAACAGATTTATGAAAGAGGTTATTGGAGCAGAAGAGAGCTGGATTGGGAAAAAGCCTGATGAGATATATCCTGAAAAAACGGCACAGCGTTTTATTGCCCATGATAAAAAAACTTTTAAGAAAAAGTATCTCTCCTGTGATGAGGCAATAGCTGGAAAGAATGGGAAAACAAGGAGTTATAGAATTGATAAATTTGTCATTGAGATTGAAAATTCTGATCCGCTTCTCGGCGGTATTGCCCTTGATGTAACGGAAAAGAGGGAGCTTGAAGATTCCCTGCGCCAGGCTCAGAAGCTTGAAGGCATAGGCCAGCTTGCAGGAGGTATTGCCCATGATTTTAATAATATTCTTTCATCCATGATGGGGTATTCCCAGCTTTTGCTCATGGATCTTAAGGAAAATGCCAATGCCTCAAAAAAGGTGAAGAGGATTCTTGAAAGTGTTGAAAGGGCAGGCAATCTTGTAAGACAGCTTTTGGCATTCAGCAGAAAAGAGATGGTAACTCCCAGAATAATAGAGCCTGGAAGGCTTGTGCAGAATCTTTATAAAATGCTTGCCCGTCTTATTGGAGAGCATATTGAGTTTACCCTTGATATCAAGGATAATATTGAAAATATCTGCATTGATCCAGGCCAGATGGAACAGATTCTTATCAATCTGGTTGTAAATGCAAGGGATGCTGTCAATGAGGTGAAAAACCGGGAGAATAAACCCGTGATTACTGTAAGCATTGCCAATTACGTTTCTGATGATTCCAAAGAGGTTTATGTCCTTTTTAAGGTTGCAGACAGTGGTGCTGGAATGGATCAGGATATAAAAGAGAAAATCTTTGAGCCTTTTTTTACCACAAAAGAGGTTGGCAAGGGCACAGGACTTGGTCTTGCAACAGTTTACGGCATTGTAAAGCAAAACAGAGGATATGTGAGGGTTGCGTCAGAGCCTGGCAAAGGCACAAGTTTTGGCGTATATATACCAGCTGTGCAGGAGACCATAAAAGGGAATAAACAAGAGAGCAATAATGAAATATCAGTGCAGAAGCAGGGTTCCGGCCAGAGCATTCTTGTGGCAGAAGATGACCACTTTATTATGGATCTGCTTTGTGATGCACTTACCAAAAAGGGCTACAGGGTGATTTCAGCCATGAACGGCAGAGAAGCCCTTGAAAAAGCTCAAAATGAGAGTGAACTGGATCTTCTCATAACTGATATTACAATGCCTGAAATGGATGGAACCGCTCTTGCTTTAAAAATTGAGGAGCTTTTTCCTGAAAGCAGGGTTATTTTTATGTCAGGATATCCAGCAGCTGAATCTGCCAATGGATATTCTCTGATTAATCCTGAAACTTTTATTCACAAACCAGTCTCCCTTACAGAGTTATTTGCAATGATAGACAAGCTTTTCGGGTAAGCGTTCACAGGGTACTGCACCTGCTGTGTTGGCGGGCACTTGAAGTACATTAGTACGTCTGCGTGCCCGCCGCCTTGCATCTGCAGCACCCTGTAAACGCTTACACTTCGGGTAATTACAGGTGTTGGTATTAAGATTCTGTGAACGGTTACTTTTCGGGTAATTACAGGTGTTGGTATTAAGATTCTGTGAACGGTTACTTTTCGGGTAATTACAGGTTATACGTTCCAGGCTGGATTTTTTTTAATCCCAGAGATAGAGTCTGGGTGTTGGCCAGGGTGCATCAAATCCATGCTGATGAAGGATTTTTAAGCCTCTCTCCATGTTGATTCCAACCTGGTCAATTCCATGGGAATCATCCCCTGGTACAACTGCAATTTCAAGCTCTTTTGCTTTTCTTAGAATATCTTCTGTGATATATGGTTCATTGGCACCTTTATACAGGGCTCTTAAGTTAAAATCCATGATAAGCTCTCTATCTTTGATCAGTTCAAGGTTTCTTAATATTCTCTGCCAGATCTTTTTTTTTCTGATTCTTTTTTTATAATCCGGATCAAAGAGCCTTACCAGGTCAAAATGTCCTATAACTGCAGGGTCAAGTGCTTTGATCATCTCATACTGCTCATCAAAATATCTGCAGTACATGGCATCATATCCGCCCACCGCCTTTGCGGCTTTTTCATACAGCTCCCTGGAAAAATCCATGCACATGTCATCTACATGGTGAACAGAACCCACAATATAGTCAGGTCTGAATCTTCTTACAACATCTTTAATAAAGTTTTTATAACCTGAATAAGTCTCTGTTTCGATTCCTGTGAATATTTTGATTTTTGAAGCATATTTTTTTTGGAGACGCCGGCATTCAGACATATAATTTTCAAACTGTTTAAAAAGAAAATTTGCAGAGATTCCTGCTTCTGCCTCATCCGGGTATCTCAATTGGTCTGTAACAGGGGGGGAATGTTCAGTTATTCCCACCCAGGTAAATTCAAGTTCAATATACCTTTTAATAATATCTTCCAGCCGGTTTTTGGCATGGAGACAGAACTGGCCGCTGTGTCCTCCGTGTACTGATACATATTTCTGATACATGAGTAATGTTATTTCCTAATAACCGGTCGTGCCGGTTATATGAAATTAGAGTCTCTGGATTATGTATAAAAAAGTGGGAAATCTGCTCAGAATTTTGAGCCGGTTAAATTTAAAGATCTCCTCCCTTGACGGTCTGTTTATGGAAAGTGGTGAAAGATATATGCATCCTTTAGTCTGAACCTTTGCAACACTCTTTCTTGCAAGTTTAAGAAAAGCAGGATAATGCCCTTTGGGAAGGTTGTCAGCCATTAAAAAATTTGATGTTATTTCAATGTTATCATATTGAGAATTTATATGCAAAATGGTTTTAAATGCCTGTTTCACCCTGGCTGTTGTTATTGGTTTACCAATAAAATCCAGGGTTTTTTGATCTGCTGATTCAAGACCTATATTAATATAAGTCTGAAAATTCAGCTGGTTGAGTTTTGCAAAAAGAGTATGATCTGCATTGAGCAGGGAATCCACACTTCCAAAGAGAAACAGGCTGCTGCCCTTTATATACGAATTCTCAAATCCAAAGGCTGAATATGCCTCTTTTGCCGCAAACAGAATAAGTTCCATATCTGCGTTAAGTGCATCGTGCTGTCCTAAAAACAGAGAGTTGTAATTTATTATATCTTTGTCATAGAGCTTTTTCAGTCTGCTGATATCTTTTTTAATATCTGCTTTTTTTTTCTCTTTAAAATCATTGCCTGTCTTTACCCTGCAAAATTTACATTTGTAAAGGCAGCCGGTGGAGATGTTTAAAGGGATAACATCGTAGTCAACATGCCTTGCATCAGGTGGAAGAACTGTTACGCTCTCCTCTGGAGTGGAAAATAGATTTTCAGCTTTTGTTTTTAGTATGCCGGGGGAGATTTTACGTATATTATCCATAAAAATTTTAAATTTACCGTTCAGACCATTGCCTGGTCCGGGAATTGCCTGGAGTATCTCATGCCAGGATGAGACAATTCTATCCACGGACTCTGTTTTAAATGGTTTCCCACCCAAAAGGGAGTTGGTCGGGTATTGAAGGTTTGGAAGGTAATACTCTCCAATGGTTTCAACAACTCCAGTGTATCCGCCCGAAGAGTAATAGATCCAGTCATTTCCCATGGTTCTTTTGAGCCATTCCAAAGGGTGTATCCAGGTTTTATCCTTACCCTGTGCTTTTATGATTTCATTGTTGAGATTGAACTGGAAAATAACATCCTTTGTTTCAATTTCAGAATAGATTCCATATTTAACAGGAAAGCTCATCTTTGTGTACTCTTTTACTCCTTTGATATTAAGTCTTATTTTTAAATTTTCTGTTTCAAAGTTTTCGATGGTGTTAACACCCTTTAAGCAAGGTTAGAAAGTTGAGCCGGTTTTATATGAAAGTCCTGGCAAACCAGTAGTGGTTGCCCTTCATCAGGGGCAACGGGCAGGCACAGGGGCCTGCCCCTGCCATTCGCGGTTGCCGATTGGTTCATGACCGTAGGGGCAACCCCCTGTGGTTGCCCTTCATCATTTGTTGTGTGCAGACTTAGACGGCTGCCCATGGCAGTTATTTAAACAGTACCAGAATGTCACTAAATCAGATGAATTTGCAAGCTCTTTTTAAGTTGAACCGTTTTTTCTTGATAATTGTATGAATTAATGTATTCTAAGTTAAGGGAGTTGGAAAAAAATAATTACCCATTTTGTTTGTCTTTTTGCCCGTCTTCTACGTTGTGATGACAGGCACATAGCTCACTATGCACCTGTCATCACACCTTGAAGACGAACAACCCGATCATACAAATTGGCCTGCACAAAATTTGGATAATTATTTTATTCCAACTCCCTAATTGCAGTGTATCATGGTCGTTATTTAAACGGGTTGTTTATTTTTTTTAATTAATTATTAGGAATGTATTTATGAATTGGGATTGGGATAAGCTTAGAGAGAAACAGGAGAGGTACGAAAAAAAGCACTCCACAGGTGGAGGGATTCCAACACCTCCGGATATGGAAGAGCTATTGGAAAAGTTCAGGAATTTTAAATTCCCCCGGGGAATTATTATCATAATTGTGCTTTGTGTACTTTTTGTGATTTTTTTTGGAAGCTCGCTTTTTTTTACAGTTGACGTAGATGAGGTTGGAGTTATACAGAGGTTTGGAAAGTATGAACGTATTTCCCAGCCTGGTCTGAATTTTAAATTGCCGGCAGGTATTGAAAAATTTACAAAGGTGAAGATTAAAAGGGTTTTTAAAGAGGAGTTCGGTTTTAAGACAGTTGCAGGTTACAGTAATGCAAGATTTTCCGATGGCAGTGCAGACGTAGGTGCTGCCCTGATGCTCACAGGTGATCTTAATGTTGCCATTGTTCCGTGGATTGTGCAGTATCGAATCTCAGACCCTTATAATTATCTTTTTAAGGTTAAGAATGTGACCACTATTCTGCGTGATCTTACTGAAGCTACAATGAGAACTGTTGTTGGAGACAGAAGCATTAATGAGGTTATCGGTGCAAGAGAGGAGATTGCTGTTGCTGCAAGGGTATTGCTGCAAACGGAGCTGAAGCAGGCTGAAACAGGTATTCACGTTGTAACAATTGAGATGAAAAAGACCAATGTTCCAGAGCCTGTCCAGTCCTCTTTTAATGAGGTTAATGAAGCTGTGCAGGAAAAAGAGCAGATGATATATAAGGCAAAAGAGGAATACAACAAAGCTGTTCCGGCAGCCAGGGGTGAGGCCAGAAGAGTTGTAAAAGCTGCAGAAGGTTATGCCCTTAACCGTGTAAACCGTGCAAAGGGTGATGCTTCAAGATTTACTGATATTTATAATGAATACAAAAAAGCAGAGGATGTTACCAAAAGACGATTATATCTTGAGACCATGGCAGATGTTCTGCCAAAAATCGGGAATAAATATGTTATTGATTCAGATCAAAAAAATCTGCTTCCATTGTTGAATATTGGTGGAGGGGCAGGGACTCTATCTCCTGTTAAAGGTGAGCTTAAAGAGAAAGGTAATGAAAAATGAAGAAATTTCAAGAAATGATAAGGAAATATATAGGGATTGTAGTTGGAATAGTGGCGCTGACGGTATTTGTTCTGTTTAACTCAGCCTTTATTGTTGACGAGACAGAACAGGTGGTCCTCACGCAGTTTGGAAAGGTTGTACGAACACCTGTAACAGCACCTGGATTAAATTTTAGAATTCCTTTTATACAAAAGACAACTTATTTTCCCAAGAATCTCCAGGAATGGGATGGTGATCCAGGTCAGGTTCCAACAAAGGATAAAACTTATATATGGGTTGATACCTTTGCCAGGTGGAAGATTGTTGATCCTGTGAAGTATTTTCAGACTGTGAGTAATATGGTGTCAGCTTTGGGACGGCTGGATGATATTATTGATCCTGCCATGAGAAATCTTCTTACCTCTTTTCGTCTTGTGGAGAGTGTTCGTAACAGTGACCGGCCCATGGATACTTTTGAATCCCTTGATGAAGAGGATGGTAAAAAACATTCACAATATAAAATCGATGTGGGACGAAGTGAAATAACACGGCGCATAATGGCCCAGGCCCAGCCAAAAGTGGAAAAATTCGGTATTGAGCTGGTGGATATAAAGATAAAGAGGATCAATTATGTTGCAAAGGTAAGAAATGCTGTTTATGGCAGGATGATTGCCGAGAGAAAACAGATTGCTGAGAAGTTCCGGGCCGAAGGTAAGGGCGAGGCCAGTAATATTCGTGGTGATAAAGAAAAAGAGCTGCAGTTGATTACATCTGAAGCTTATAAAACAGCAGAGGAAATCAAGGGTAAGGCAGATGCAACGGCCACTGCAATCTATGCAGCTTCCTATGGGGTTGATCCTGGATTTTATTCTTTTTCCAAAACCCTTGAGGTCTATAAAGACACTTTGGATAAAGAGAGTACACTTGTTCTTTCCACAGATTCTGATTTTATGAGATATTTTAAAGGAATCAACTAATTTAGAATTGCTGGTTGTTAATTGATTGTCCACTGATTATCCTAGGCGTGTAGTTGTTGCTGACTCTGCACGCCCCAGGATAGTAAATATTCGGGTTCGTAATGTAAATGTTTGCCCGGGATATCTGTTTTTGTGAGAAATGACAGGGTCTTATTTGCCCTTACGTCTCTGATGTCTTGTTCTTGCAAGGAGTTTTCTGTGTTTATGCTTCCGCATTTTTTTTCTTCTCTTTTTTATAACACTACCCAAAATATCACCTCCTTTATAAAATTTTATATCTTGTAATAATTATAATTACAAGATATACCACATGATTTTACGAAATGTCCATTCTTTTTTAATTTTTTATATGAAAGTCCGTCCAACCATTTACAATGATAGACTTTCTAAATTTGTTGTGGCCGATGCGGAAACCACGCTCCGGCCATGCCGGTTATATGAAAGTCCTTTTAAACGACTGTAATCATTGACTTTCATTTTTTGTTGTGGCCGATGAGAATGACCACGCTCCGGCCGTGCCGGTTATATGAAAAATAGAAGACAGGTTTTTTTAATGAAAAAGATACAGAAGTTTACTCCCCTGCATCTGCAAGAGCTTGATGATGCGGTCTTTATTGCTGAAGAACTTGTTAATGATTATTATAAGATCTCATCCTCCCACTGGCTGAAAAATCGCTATGATATTAAAACGTATAAGGATCTTGCTCCAAGCGAGAGAGTTGAGGGGCCTTTTGCCCAGGTTGTGGGGTATGTAGCAAGGAAAAAAGATGCATCCCTTGGTTCTTTATCGTTTAATTATTATATCATATGCCTCCAGGATAACACTATCCTGGCATCCCTTGAAAAGAATAGAGATTTGCTGTTTTTTCCTTTTCTCATATATGTTCTTGTCCATGAGCTTGTTCATATTGTAAGGTTCAGTAAATTTCAGCAGATATATGCAGCCTCTTGTGAAGCTGAAATTGTGGTGCAGGAGGAGAAAAAAGTACATGATCTGACATGGGAAATTTTAAGCAGTGTTTCTGTTTCAGGAATGAAGATGGTTCTTGAACATTACCGCAAATGGCGGGAAAACCTGAATTTTGATAAAGTTTTTTAAAATTTGCAGATCATCTCCTTGACAAGGATTAAAGACTGACTACTTTATCATTGATTTTGAAACATATGAAAACAAAAAAAGCGGAGAAAGAAAATAATGCCTATTTATGAGTATGAATGTGAGGATTGTGGATCTATTGAAGAAGCGTTCCAGAAAATATCAGAGGAACCCCTTATTGTGTGTAAGAAGTGCCAGGGGCATCTTAACAAACTGATCTCCCAGAGTTCATTTCAATTAAAAGGTTCAGGATGGTATGTAACTGATTATGGGGGCAGCTCGGGTAAAGGAGGAAGCTCTGCTAAGGAGAAAAAAGCTTTGGCACCTAAGGAATCCTCTGTAAAAAAGAGTGATAATTCAGGTGCTGCTTTAAAGAAAAAAGAATAAGGTTGAGGTCTAATTTAATTACTAATTCCCCTTAAAATGTAACAGTTTTAAGACATAATTAGTAAATAGGTTAGACCACAGGGTATCCTTGTGGGTAGCACTTTGAGATTTTCCCAGTCTTTAACCCTGTAA
>JAYEHB010000552.1:0-4036 GCA_034659375.1 Thermodesulfobacteriota bacterium | reverse complement strand
TTTTACACCCTCGGATAAATTGCGGCCAAGATAATCTGTTGATGATTCAAAAGCATCACAAGCTTTTGCAATAAGATAAGAGGAAATTATCATTATAATTAAACCTCCATACCATGTATGAAAAATATAGGTCATAAGTGTTACTCACCTCCGTTCTTAACTCAACTTTCTGGATTGTGCATGTCAATGCCTGGACGCTGCGTGGGGTCAGGCTTTGACGCTTTGACCGGTACAATTAAGGTCAGAAAGTTGAGTTTTTAATAAAAAATTATAGTTTAAACAACATTCAAATAACAATATTAAAATGATTTAAAAGAAACAAACATAAGGCAGCGTAACCTGCCGAAATAACATCGTCAAAAACAATTCCAGTGGAGCCTTTGACATTTTTATCAACATAGTTTGCCGGAAAAACTTTAATAATATCAAAAACCCGAAACAGAATAAAACCAATAAGAGCTGTTCCATGAAAATCATGTATTCCATAAAAAAGAGGAACACATAAAAACCCAATAATCTCATCAAGAACAAATTGGGAAGGGTCTTTTGAATTCCAGTATTCAGTTGCCCAGGGTGTCAAATAATAGTTCAGCAGAATAATAAGGAGAACAGATATCATTAGAGCAGCCCACAGAGCTTTAGCAGGAACAAATATCCAGAGCAGATAATAAATTAGAATGCCCGGAAGTGCTCCAAAGGTTCCCGGCATATATGGTACATAACCGAGATAGCAGGCAGAACCCAAAATTATTTTTATTTTTTCTGGAATGGCAGAATTTTCTTCAGACATCTTTATTGTACTCCTGTTTAAATTTTATAAAACATGGCAAAAAAACAAAAGCAAAATCAGTCATGAGCCTGATCCCTCCGTTGTTCCTGCAATCAGGATATATGGCCGACGTTAGAACCAAACCACTTCATACGTTTGGAATCGACTTGAAACGTTACATTCCTATACATTGTATTGTATTATCAGTGCAGGCGGATTAAAATTTAGGAAACTTCCAAAAAAATAATCTACCCATTCTGCTTGTCCTTTTGCCCGTCTTCTACGTTATGATCACAGGCACTTCACTATGCTCCTGTGATTACGCCTTGAAGACGAACAAAATGGCTGCATTATATGAGTAAATTATTTTTTCCGGGCTTGGTTCTATATTCGGCCACTTGATGGTGGGGTCAGGCTTTCGTTATTCCTGCAATCAGGATATATGGCCGACGTTAGAACCAAACCCTTTTTTCCAGTATGCTCCGGCCAGTTTCTGCCCTTCAGGGTATGCCAGTTTTATATGAAAGTCCGTCCAAACGACTGCAATAATAGACTTTCTAAATTTGTTGTGGCCGATGCGGAAACCACGCTCCGGCCGTGCCGGTTATATGAAAGTCCTGTCAAACCAGGAGTGTCACTTTCATCATTTATTGTGTGCAGACTTAGACTACCAAGGCTGCCCGTGGCAGTTATAAAGTAATTCCAAAATTCTTGCAGGCTGCTGTGAGACCGCCGGCATATCCCTGGCCCACTGCTGAAAATCTCCATTCAGAATTTTTAAAATAAACCTCACCAAAAATCATGGCAGTTTCCATGGAATAATCTTCAGTCAGGTCAAACCTCACTATCTCCTGATTATTGTCCTGATTAACAACACGGATGAAAGCGTTTTGAACCTGTCCAAAGTTCTGATTCCGGGTTTCAGCTTCATGGATAGTAACCAAAACTGACATTTTTGCAAGATCAGGGGCATTTTGTTCAAGCTTTTTTAAATCAATTTTTATAACTTCATCATCGCCATCACCACCGCCTGTTAAATTATCCCCCATATGTTCAATTGCACCATTAACAGCCTTTAAATTATTATAAAAAATAAAATCACTGTCACTGCGGACTTTACCTGATGAATCAAGTAGAAAAAGAGAGGCATCAAGATCAAACTCAGCCCCATCTGTTGCTCTTTCATCCCAGCCAAGGCCGATTTGGATTTTGGTTAATCCAGGAGCTTCTTTGGATAATGATACACGACCGCCTTTATTTAATGATACTGCCATTGTATTCTCCTTTTCTTCTTATTTCTAAATTTCAACTCCATAATCAGCACATGCAGCACCAAGTCCACCTGTATAGCCCTGGCCAATTGCAGAAAATCTCCACTCATTGTTTTTTTTGTACACTTCGCCAAAAACAATTGCTGTTTCCATGGAGAAATCCTCTGATAAATCATACCGGACAAGTTCCACATTATCATCATCATTCACTATCCTGATAAAAGCGTTTTGAACCTGTCCAAAGTTTTGTCCCCGTGATTCAGCTTCATGGATGGTAACAAGAAATGCAAATTTTTCAATATCAGCAGCGTCTGTTTCAATTTGGGTCAGGTTTATTTTAACTATTTCATCATCACCTTCACCCTCTCCTGTGAGATTATCACCGAGGTGTTCAACAGCACCATTAACAGCTTTCAGATTACTGTAAAAAACAAAATCACTGTCATTACGTACCTTACCTGAGGCATTAAGTAAAAACACGGAAGCATCAAGATCAAATGCTGCTCCGTCAGTTGTGCGATTGTCCCAGCCAAGTCCTACATGTATTTTTGATAAACCAGGAGCTTCCTTTGTTAAAGAAACCCGTCCACCTTTGCTTAACGATACGGCCATTGTGAACTCCTTTTTTCAGCTATAGTTTTTCATATAAACCGGCAGCATGATTATTGCTTCGGCCACAACAAAAATAATTTTTATTAAACAAAAGGCTTAATTACAGGCATTAATTTATCAAATGTCCGCCCTTTTCCCCACTCACCAAGAGCTTTGAATTTCCATTCTGAATTGTGTTTATAAAGCTTTGCTATCACAAGTCCTGTATGGCCGCCCCCTTCAACTGAAAGATTAAATCTTGCTATCTCTGCATTATTGCTGAGATTTTGCAATACACAAAAAGCATTGGGAATGCCGTCAAAAGTATCAGAAGAAAAACTGTTGACAGTAAAGACTAAGGTTTGAATATTTTGCGGAATATTATTTAAATATACGTTGATTTTTTCATTGGGGTCTCCAGGCCTTCCTCCGCCTGTTAAATCATCTCCTGTATGAACAATAGATCCGTCACGGCTTTTAAGCTGCTGAAACCATACTGCCTCAACAAAGTTCTTTTTTTCATCAAATAAAAGACAGGAAGCATCCAGATCAACACTGACCTGTTTTGTCCCAAAAAAACCTTTTTTCTCCTTTTTCTCCCATCCAAGACCAAGCACTACACTGGTAAGACCCGGAGCTACTTTTTCAAGAGAAATATTTCCGCCTTTTGTCAAAGATATAGCCATTGCAATCTCCTTATGTTTTATTTTTAAAGGTCAAATTCTGCCTTGTCAATTCCAAGTGAGCGGCATATCTCACCAACTACCTTTTTTTCATCATCATCAAAAGTGCCGTCGGCGTATCCTATAATTACAGCAACCTGAACTGCGGCACGAGCCTGTGCCTCATTTTTTTTAAGCTTTGAAATAACCTGAAGAAGATCTATTTTTCCAAAATCAAAATCAGCATTTAATTTATCACAGTACTCAGTAAATGTTTTCTGTAATTTACTCACATCAAAACTAGAAAGAATCTCATTGGAACTAATAAAACTTGCAGTTTTTCTTCGTTCATTTGCATCGATATTGCCATCTGCCGCAGCAACCAGTGCACAGGCTGCCATAGTTGCATCCGCAAATTTTTGATTTTTGAATTGTTTTGCCTGTGTTACCAGGTTTGCTTGAAGATCCATTGCATTTTCTTTCAGCCTGCTTAAAAATCCCATCTTTATCCTCCTGATATATTATACTTTTGTGATCAATTTACGTTTAAATATTCGGCTTATAATGTTACATTTTTGGCCAGTGTCTCATATTCATCTATTGTGAAGGCAAAAATGGGGGGTGCCAGCCCAATATTTACCAATATACTATAATTGTGAAGCGATATCATAATAATGATAAACTGTCAACTTTTCCTGTGATTTCCCTCTCATCTCCCATTTAATTCCATTGATCAAATCTGA
>JAYEHB010000551.1:0-4037 GCA_034659375.1 Thermodesulfobacteriota bacterium | reverse complement strand
TAAGTTTCAAATTCTACTGTAGTGAGACTTGACGTGGATTTTGCAAACCACCTGCCTTTTTTTTCATAAGCAAGAAATTTGCGCTTAAACAGATCGTGGATTTCCTCAGTCGTGTAGCCTGTGTGATCAGATACGAGCTTGTACACACAGCCCCACATGTACCTGTTTTGCGGGTTTGATCGCTGTTTCCGCTGCTTTTTAACAGTCAGATATGCCTTACCCTTGAGCGTCAAAAGAAAACGGTCAAAGGCAGGGCGGTTGTCAAAAGTCAACTTCCCTGCTTTTATTTTGATTGGAAATTCCATGTTATTTTGTATTTAGTTGTTTTATTGCAATTATATCACTTTCATTTAATGCCGATTTTCGTAATAAATGAAGACTTTTTACAAATCTTTGTTCTGATATTTTTTCATTAAGGCAATGTTTATAATACTGTGCAGCTTTTTCATTTAACGGTGTGATTTGAAACGACCAGTTATTGGGATCATATCTGGCAATAAAACATGGGAGCGGACCGTCTTTATAACCATCAGCTAATTTTGCTAAAGCTTTATAATTAGCATGAGTAGGATTGACAACTTGTGCCTTGATATGTTTATATTCAATAATAGCACAAGGTATCCCATAGTTATATTCAAGCATAACAAAATCTAAATCTACAGCAGGACAATTAAAGCCCCAAGCACCATGCCTTTTGCTTAATTTGGCATCTCTCCAATTAGTTCGTTCTGTACGCCATTCTTGTACCATTTTATTTCCCATGTATTCTTTTTAAAGCTTTAGTTACAATTTCTTGAGAAATATCAGAACCAATAAATTTACGATTTAAGTTATTACAAACAACTCCTGTTGTTCCTCCTCCAAGAAAAGGGTCAAATACAGTATCACCGACAATCGTGACTCGTTCAACTAATTCAGACATGAGTTGTTCACTTTGTCCCCAGTGGTGATGTTTTTTGTCATTATTATTTGTTTTGGTTTGGAATGCATCTGATATCCATGCAGAGCTTTCTGATCTCTTGCCTTTTGTAAACCATAATGCTGGCTTCCAAAATGCATTTACTTTTTTATTCCATATTTGCACAGATTGACCACCTGGCATAAAAACGCCAATTACCCAATAATAATCAAGGTGTTTTGATAAATGTTCAATGTATGCCGGAATATAAGATTGCCCAACAAGGCAAACAAGACTTCCTCCAGGCTTTAAGACTCTTTCTGCAAGCATCCCTAAATCATTAAATGTTTCAATATACTCTTTTGGATACGGAGGGTCTGTAATAATTACATCAACCGATTCATTTTCAACTTCTTTTTCTGTTATATTCGCTATGTCTTGAGTAAATATTTTTATGTTTTGTGTCTTTTCGTACTCATCAACAAACGCCTGGATTAACTGTAACGCTTTTTCCCCAAGCTCACCTTTTTTTGACTCATTCAAATATTCAGGTTTAATAAATTTATCAATTATAGCTTTTGTCGCTTTCTCAAGGATATCTCCAAAAATTCGGGATTCAACGTCGGCAATTCCATTATCAACAAGAGTATTGTATTTTTTAAGCTGTGCTGCTTCTTTTTTGAAATCTGATTTGTTGTACTTATGCCCTTTTTTGTCTTTACCCTTTATCAGTCTTTGAACCATGGACATTTGCTGACCGGTGGTTAAGGGCAGAATGCTCCGCAATAATCCTTCGGTGAAATTGAATGGTGCATTTGCGCCATCTTCTGGCGCACGGCCTATTTGATGAGCCCTGGCAAAGTTTAAAATAGTTGCGCCAATTTTATCCAGTATCGCAGTATAATCTCTAACCGCCTCCCGACTCCACCCAATTCGTTTTCCAATCTCTGCCTGAGTTGAACCTTCATCCCGTAATGTTTCAATTCTGAACAACCAATCAAACAGATCATCCTGTTTTAGTGTTTTATTGATTTCATTGTCCCTGATTGCCAATTTCAGCCATTTGTCCTCATCTGCATCAATCACCGTACAAGGCAGTTCTTTTAAATTTAAAGCATTTGCGGCTTTAAGCCTGTGATTGCCACATAACACAACATATTCATCATCTTTTTTGCCCACAATAAGCGGAGACAAATCATAATAGCCATTTTTTTCAATATCAGTTTTCAGTAGTTCTACCAGATTTTCGGATATTGGTCTGGTAAGATAATGATTCAGGTTTTTGGTTTTAATATTCATTTATTTTCCCTTTCTAATTTTTTAAAATAAGCGTCAATCGCCCCGTCTGACATGATCTGCCATAGATATTTTTAACCAAATTGTAACCGATCAACCAACACAGACAGCTCAGAGCAAAAAGCTTCAACTCCCTTTTTTAATGTAGCGATCAACGATACATCTCGTTGTACCTCAATAATCAATGGTCTAAGCCCTGGGTAATAGCTCATAAAAAACCACGATTTATAATCTGTAATCATCAGACTCCCCTGAATCTGACAAATATATTTGGTTGGTAATTTTCCTTTGTCCAAATATTCTACATGTGTTGCTAATAAAGGGCATTTGATTTCAAGTCCTTTATTTTGGTTTATGATAAGACCGTCCGGGGACACATGATAATCACGCATAAAGTCATCAGGATATATAATCCCGACCTCCTCCACGCCCAGGTTCATTTCTTTTTCAAATAGTTCACGGGCAATCGGTTCAAGCTCTGTCCCTCTTTCCATTATTGCATTTTTATAAGATTCTTCCTTTGCACCAAGCAGTATTTCTCCTGCCAACTGGTGCATATATTTTTTTCGCTGTGTTGACGATTTCCCTGTGCTGGTTATGATTTTATCAAAACTACTCGCACCTGGAGATCCAATGCGAGCATTATGCCATTCCGGTGTCCCCTGAATTAAATTTCTGTCAATAATCATTTTGCCTCCAATCCAGCGACTACCGCCTGAAACTGATTTTTTTGAGCTTGTTCCCAAATTGAGTCGAACTGGCGGGCAGTTGTTGTTTTTGAAGATACTCCTAAAAGTGCTGCAACCTTGCCGATTTCTTTATTTCCTGCATCCGGTTGTAGCTCTTTTGTTAAATTTGTAATTTTTTGAACCTGAGCTTTCGTCATCAGGTTCTGCTGTGGAGCGTTTTGGGTGTTATTTTGCCCTGTATTGGTAAAGTCTGCATCTTTGGTATCATCAATACAAAAAAGCCCGTTAAGACAATATTTGCGAGCATAAGAAGAAGTCGAGCCTGTTATTTGAGCTTCATTCATTCCCTTTTGGATTAATGTTTCCCTTGCATATGCCACAGCAATAATTTTATTTTCGGTATGTTCAAATTCTGAGAGTGTTGCTGTGGCTTTAATGTAAAATCTATCTCCAATTAAAACTGGTTCATCTGACATTGTTAAAGTTAATTCATTTTTATAAAGCAGTGGTTTAACCGCTTCCATGATATCTTCCAGATTTCGATAATTATATCTCCCAAATTTATTATACTGGCTTTTGGGTGCCTTTAAATCCTTCTGTACCTTTGCTAATTTTTTATACATTCTGCTCTCCTTTCTGCAAGGTCTTTTCGATATTTAGCTTTGAGTTTTTCAAGAGCATCAATACCGGCACAATTGATCTCGTCATCTGTGAGCTGATCAATCGCTACATCGACCGCATCCAGAATCGGTGCTGTAATATAAGACGTCAATTCAAAAGTTTCTGGACATCCTGGGTCGTTATACGTCTGTGGCTCTGCCGGCGAATAATCTACCTCAATCTCTACCGGAATTTCGATGTAAATTGTTGCTTTCATTATATTCCCTCCTTATTCTGACATGTTGTAATAAGACATTTACCACCAAACCAAAAAATAATTAATCCTGTAAGGCTGCTCAAAACCTGCATTGACATTGACTCTGTCTCTGCCCCTACCAGTAGCAGACCAGCGATTGTAATAATTGATGATGCTAAAATTTTCAACTCCCTCTCCCTGTTTAAAATTTAACTGAATCCCTAATCCACGCTGTCCTTGTTTACAGTGACCTGGGCTCAATGCCGGTGTGTGTTTCCTGGAGCTTTGCAGATTTTAA
>JAYEHB010000550.1:0-4040 GCA_034659375.1 Thermodesulfobacteriota bacterium | reverse complement strand
ATTATGAATTGGGAATTTGAATTATGAATTATGAATTGTGAATTATGAATTTTCAATTTTCAATTTTCAACTTTCAACTTTCAACTTTCAATTTTCAATTTACAATTGTGGGAGGAAAATTATGAAAAATCATTTTAATTGTTCAGATTCTGTTTCAACGGGAACTTATATTATTAATAAAGCCCAGGAGGTAAATCTTGACCCCCGTGTTTTATATGAAGCAGTGATTGATCTTTCATCTGAAGGCTTAATCACTGCAAACTGTGTTAATATGGCAGCGGGTATTTTGCTTGAAGATCTAGGTCTTCCAAATTATTTTTTTGAAAATATTACCAACAATTCCTTAAAACACATCCTTGCATCAATTGCCACAAGCATTAATTTCCAGGACGGCAAAGTGGTACTTAGCGGGCGTGTGGCCCACATTGACTTTGGCATGGAACAGGATAATGATGTTCAAAGAATAAGAATTGCCACACAAGATACAAGAGAGAGCATGGAAGATTTGCTGCAAACTCTTTTGTCAGGTCACAGACGTGAATATTATTACAGTCCAGAAAAAAATTACTATACTTACATCTTCAGACCAGAGACTGTTAACGATTATGAGAGAGAAGATTTTAAGGATTCCAGATTTCTGTTCAATCTTACAGGTGATTATAAAACAACTCCTGAACCTACACGGCAGCGGTATGTAAGATTTCTGGAAAACACAGAGAAATCGGTACAGCCACTTATTGAAGTATTTAATCTTCCCGATACAGGGGAGACACGCCTGATGTTCAACAGTGATTTTGCCCTGCCCCAACTGCCTGTTTTAAGAAAATTATTCGCAGACCATGAACTGGTATTAAAACGTGCTTACTGGGAACCTTACCTGGTTCAATCATCGGTACCATCTTCCATCTGCTCCCTCTACTCCATGGGTGAACTTTCCAGAAAAAAGGAAGACAAACTTATAAAGGATCTGCTTTCCTACCTCTCCTTTGGAGTAAATGACATGACGGCTCTCTATGTCAATGGCAGTTTAACTTTTAATGAAATGCTTTTTGCCGGAAATGCAGTGGATTTTACCCACAGATTCATTTTTAACGAACGGGAAAATCTGACAGATATAGAGATCATGGAGGCCCTTACCAGTTCAAATCATAAAGATGCCTTTGCCCAAAGTATCCACACAGCAAACAGATCGACCTATGTTTTAAGAATAATATTGGAAACAGCAAAAAACAACCCTGATTTAATCAAATTTCTCTACAATCTTTTTGAAAAAAAGTTTGCTCCCGATGCAGAGAATCGCAGTTTAAAAGATAAAATTGCTGAAAAAGAAATTGAAACAAAATTCAAGGAATTTGATAAAATCATTGCAGCAAGGTTTATGGATTTCAGCCTTGGGTATGATATATTCAAATTTATGTTTAAAATCATATCATGCACCTTAAAAACCAACTTTTATAAACCGGAAAAAAGAGCTTTTGCGTTTCGTTTTAACAATAACATCCTTGACCCCCTTGTGTTTACACAATCTGTTTTTGGAATATTTTATGTAAATGGTCATTATGCAAGCGGTACCCATTTAAGAGCAGATGACATTGCCAGGGGTGGTTTAAGACTGCTTAGAGTCTCTCCTTCCAACCACAGGGTTCAACTGGATAATGCAGTGTTGTTGAACTATGCTCTTGGACCAAAGGCCCAGAGATTAAAACATAAAGATATTTGTGAAAGCGGTTCCAAAGGTGTTGTTGTACCCCATGCAACCTATGCCAGTTACAGTAAAGACGCTCTCAACGACTATACCGAGGGAATTATGGATCTCATGCTTGGCCATGACACCATAAAGGATTATTACGGCAAACCGGAAATGCTATTTTTCGGTCCGGATGAGGGAACTGCACCATTAATGGATGCAGTCGCATACCATGCAAAGGAACGTGGATACCGGTATTGGAGAACCATGACCACAGGCAAGAGCTTTGGTATTCCCCATGACACATACGGTATTCTGGAAAATGGAGATCTCTTTGGCCTGGTGGAAAAGGGTGAAAAAGGAACAGATCTGCAGATCAACGGGAAATCAGTAACAGTCACCAATGATATGGAAAAAATATATGACGTCCTGGGTGGAAAAATTAGAACCAGCGGCATGACCACCACAGGTGTTATGGCATCATTCAGAACTCTTATTTCCCATTATAACGCTGGGGAAGAAGAGCTGAACCTCATGATAACAGGAGGGCCTGACGGAGATCTCGGTGCCAATGAGATTCAATGTTATAAAGGCAGAATTTGTCTTATAATTGACGGAGGTTCTATTCTGTTTGATCCAAAGGGCCTGGATAAGAAAGAGCTTGCAAAACTTGCCTTTATGCGTCACTCTTCACCCAGGGCAAATTCCCTCAATTTTCCCAAAGAGAAACTAAGTTCCCAGGGTTTTATGGTTCCCATGGCAGCTAAAAATATAACACTGCCCGATGGAACCTTTGTTGAAGATGGAGCTATTTTTCACAGAACCTTTATTACAAACCCGGACAATCGTAAATTCATAAGCCAGGCAGATATCCAGGCATTTATCCCCTGTGGAGGATTCAAAGATACTGTAAACCACAACAATGTCAATGATTTCCTTGCCCTTTTTAAAGAGTTAAAATTCATTGTTGAAGGAGCAAATGTTTTTTTTGATGATGCAGCCAGAAGACACATTGCCCAGGCAACGGACATTAAAGAGATCAAAGATACCACTGCAAACAAAGGCGGTGTTTTTAGCAGTTCAATTGCTGAAGTTCTCACGGCATTTCTTTTAAAGGATGAGTATGAAGAAAAACTGTTACAAGATATCGACACAAGATGGGCATTAATAAGAAATATAATGATGCTGGTGGAAAAGTATTCATCTGCTGAAACAGATATACTGCTTAAAATACACGACAATGATCCTTTAATTCCTCTGTTTGAGCTTTCTGAAAAGACAAGCGAGCAAATTTTTGCATTGCAGGAACTATTTAATGAAAAAATAGAAGATATCCTGGCAAAAAAAGGGCTTGTATGGGAAATCATGGAAAACTATATTCCTGAGATCTTGATACAAAAACTTGGAAAAGAGGCCATCATGGAAACATTGAATTCCAATGATCTCAAAGTTTATCGTGATGCCATTATCACAAAAAAATTATCATCCATGGCATTTTATAAATTTGGCTTTTCCTGGGATAATTTTCTTGAAGAGATTAAAAATAATTTTTCAGATGCCATCACCAGAATCAGTGACCCAATCATGGTCAAAGAAGTCTAACCAATGGCCTCGCATCTTTGAGCCTGAACTAACGCCCAGGGCAGGTCAAAGATGCGGGGGGACATATGAATACAATCTGAGGGTCAAGAAAAAACTTTTTCAGTTAAAGGAAAATTCTGTAATTTATATTCAAGATATTTGCAAACAATTTGGCGTTTTTCTTCCCAATAGGCCGCTTCCCTCTTTCCATTTCGGAGATATGCCGTTGGGGAATGCCGGTCTTTTCGGCAAGCTGTATTTGGGTTAAGTCTTCCTTATACCGAGCACCACGCAAAGATGTCCCGACTTCATTCCCTTCAAACTCTTTAAACGCTTCTTTCCAGGGGATAGAGTCCGAAACATCGGAAAATCCCAGAGTTCGAAGAACTATAATAGCTTCCTCTCTATTTTCTAATGGGCCAAGGAACCTTAGCTCAATAGGGGGCTTTTTCGTGTGTTCCAACCTAGGCGACCTCCACAAGACGAATTTTTTTATCAATCACCTCCCACACCGCCACATAGGTGGGTTTTCCTCTTTTTATGTGACAGTGGTGTTGAGATGATGAAAGTTTGCTGTAATTTGCCCAGTTTCCACGAACAGGGCCATCATTTTGAATTTCTTCCAACAGGGTACGCAAAAGGATTCTTACCGATACATTTTTCTTAACAATCACTAACACATGTTACCGATTGTTAACTGCATGGAATTTGCATCCCATGGGTGTATCTACCAAAGCTTGCAAAAAACACAAGCACGTAAGCAACTTAGAGT
>JAYEHB010000549.1:0-4062 GCA_034659375.1 Thermodesulfobacteriota bacterium | reverse complement strand
TTCAATTATCAATTTTCAATTTTCAATTTTCAATTATGAATTATCAATTATGAATTATCAATTTTCAATTTTCAATTTTCAATTTTCAATTTTCAATTAAAATTGTTATTTTAGCAGGGCTGTATCAATCTTAACACCAGGCCCCATTGTGGTGGAGATGGTTATCCCTTTCACATAGGTTCCCTTACTGGAAGCAGGTTTAAGAGAGAGAATCATATTGATAAACGCACGGGTGTTTTCAACAAGCTTTTCAACACCAAAAGAGGCCTTACCAAGAGGAGCATGAACAATACCGGCCTTTTCAACCCTGAAATCAATTTTTCCAGCCTTAAGCTCATCAATTGCTTTTTTAACCTCAAATGTCACAGTGCCGGTTTTTGCGTTGGGCATAAGTCCTCTTGGACCAAGAACCCTGCCAAGCTTTCCAACCGTGCCCATCATATCTGGTGTAGCAACAGCCTTGTCAAATCCAAACCATCCCTTTTTAATCTTTTCGACGATTTCATCATTTGCAATAAAATCAGCACCAGCTTCAGTTGCCTCTTTCTCTTTTTCACCCTTTGCAAAAACAAGAACCTTAACATCCTTGCCCAGCCCGTTAGGCAGAACAACTGTTCCTCTTACCATCTGATCAGCATGCCTGGGATCGACGCCAAGTCTTACTGCGACATCTACAGTTTCATCAAACTTTGCATAGGATAAAGAGAGGGAAAGCTCTAAAGCTTCTTTGAAATCAAATTTATTTTCCCGATCGATCTTTTTGCATACTTCTCTATACTGTTTACCGTGCTTCGGCATTTTTAGTCACTCACTCCTTTCGGTGTTAAACTACCTCTAACCCCATGCTTCTGGCTGTACCAGCTATGATCGAAACAGCAGCATCAATATCAGCAGCGTTCAAATCTTCCATTTTTATATTTGCAATCTCAACAAGCTGATCGTGGGTCACTTTCCCAACCTTATTACGATTAGGCTCTCCTGAGCCCTTTGCTATGTTCACAGCTTTTTTTAAAAGCATTGAAGCTGGCGGTGTTTTAGTAATAAACGTAAAAGATCGGTCCTGATATACAGTAATAACAACAGGAATGATCGAGCCGGCATCATTGGCCGTCCTGGCGTTAAAAGCCTTGCAAAAATCCATTATATTAACACCATGCTGACCCAGAGCAGGGCCAATTGGTGGAGAAGGATTAGCCTTAGCAGCCGCTACCTGAAGTTTTATCTGCGCCATCACTTTTTTTGCCATGTTTCATTTACTCCTGACACATTATCTTACAATTCATAAATTTGTAACCGTTTACAGTCAATTTGACTATAGTAGTCCCAGCATGACTTGATACTGTTTTCTTGACATCAAATCTGTTCGAATGATATTGCAGTTCTGAAATGACCTGATACTCATTACACCATAATATTAATAGTGATGGTATCAAGTCATGTCGGGATATCTATAATTGTAAACGTTTCCAGGGTGCTGCAGATGCAAGGCCCGGGCACGCAGACGTACTCATGTACTTCAAGTGCCCGACGACGCAAGGTGCAGTGCCCTGTAAACGCTAATTTAAACTTTGGTTACCTGAACAAAATCAAGCTCAACAGGCGTTGCCCTGCCAAAAATACTAACAAAGACCCTGACCTTACCCTTTTCATGGTTTACCTCTTCAACTGTTCCGTTGAAATTCGTAAAAGGTCCATCTGTAACACGTACATCATCACCGATCTCAAAAGAATATTTCGGATGGGGCTTCTTTTTCCCCTGTTCCATTCTTTCAATGATCTCATCAGCTTCCTGATCGCTGATGGGAGTAGGCCGATTTTTACCACCAAGAAACCCGGTAACCTTTGGTGTGGAAGTAACAACATACCATGTCTCATCATTAAGTTCCATATTCACAAGAATATAACCAGGATAAAACTTCCGGGAAGATTCACGTTTTTTTCCATTTACAAGCTCAACAACATGCTCTGTTGGAACAAGAATTTCACCAAACTTTTCAGAGCAATTAAGAGATACTATTCTCTCTTCAAGAGAGAGCTTAACCTTTTGCTCAAATCCCGAATAGACATGAACTACATACCATCTACAAGACACAATCCACCCCTCTTTTATGCAAGGACAACCTGAACAAGCTTTGAGAGACCAAAGTCCACCACCCCAAGAAAAGCAGAAAGAATAAAAACAAGTATAATAACAACCACAGTAGAACCAGCAGTCTGTTTTCGCGTGGGCCATGTTACTTTTTTTAATTCAATACGCACTTCCCTGAAAAACTGCATACCTTTTTGAAAAAAATTATCCTGAGCCACACCTGAACCAGCAGCACCTTTTTTTGACAAGTCACCACTTCTGGACAATTTCTTTACTTTGGAAACAGCAGAACCCGCTTTTCCCCCACTGGTTGCTGCTCCATCGGAAACAGAGAGATCTTTGGAATGACTTTCCTTTTGCCTGACTTTCTCTGCTGTTGTTTTTTTCTTCTGTAACCGTGCCATAGCACTCCTGTCTTTTCATATAACTGCCATGGGCAACCTTGGTGGTCTAAGTCTGCACACAACAAATGATGAAAGTTACACTCCTGAATTGCCAGGACTTTCATATAAACCGGCATGGCCGGAGCATGGTTACTGCATCGGCCACAACAAAAAATGAAAGTCATTTGCTTCCAAATAGTTGGAAGGACTTTCATATAAACTGCCATGGGCAGCCCTGATTTTTCACCTCGGCTTGCCCACAACAAAGCATGAAAGCAACCATTTACTACAGAGACTTTCATATATCCCAAACCTATAAGGATTGGGTTTTACGGCCTAAAGGCCTATATTATAAAAAAACTTTTCCATCAGGTCCATCAGGAAAGATGTTAACTGCAAAAATTCTACAAAATGGCAGGCCAGGAGGGAGTCGAACCCCCAGCATCCGGATTTGGAGTCCGGCGCTCTGCCAATTAGAGCTACTGGCCTGCATAACGGCCAAAACTTTTTTTTGACCGGGACAGCTTCCCATTTAAAAACTATTTTTATAAATATTCGGCATAACTGCCATGGGCAGACTTGGTGGTTTAAGTCTGCACACAACAAATGATGAAGGGCAACCACATGGGATTGCCCCTACGTTTGCCAGGACTTTCATATAAAATGTAAATGTTTGGCCAGTGCCCCATATTCGTCTATTTGGGCCTGCGTAGCATACTCATGCTATGTGAGCAGGCCAAAATGGGCGAATATGAGGTGCTGGCCGAATATTTACCTATTTTTTAGTTTCTTTATGGGTAACATGTCTTTTACAGAACTTGCAATATTTTTCCAACTCAAGCTTATCAGGAGTTTTTCGTTTATTCTTAGTCGTTGTATAATTTCTTCTCTTACACTCTGTACATGCAAGAGTAATATTTACTCTGTCCACACAACACCCCTTACTTAATTTTTATTATAACTGCCACGGGCAGCCTTGGTGGTCTAAGTCTGCACACAACAAATGATGAAAGTTACACTCCTGGTTTGCCAGGACTTTCATATAAACTGCCACGGGCAGAGTTCTTTACATATCGTTCTACCCACAACAAAGCATGAAACTACGGTTTAGTTAAACGGAGTTTCATATAAAACCGCTCACAGGCTATCTTGTATCAACTACCTGCAATTCGCCAATTATTCAATTATTTCACCGATAACACCAGCACCAACAGTACGCCCACCTTCCCTGATTGCAAACCGCAGCTCTTTTTCCATGGCTATGGGTGCAATAAGCTCTGCACTGATACTTGCATTATCTCCAGGCATTATCATTTCAACACCTTCTGCCAGAGTCAGGATACCTGTAATATCTGTTGTTCTAAAAAAGAACTGGGGTCTGTATCCGGAAAAGAACGGAGTATGACGTCCACCCTCTTCCTTGCTCAGGCAGTAGATCTCAGCCTTAAACTTGGTATAGGGATTAATTGTCCCCGGCTTTGCAACAACCTGGCCTCTCTCCACAGCATCACGCTTTGTTCCCCGGAGAAGAATACCAACATTATCTCCAGCCCTTCCCTCGTCAAGAAGCTTTCTAAACATCTCAACACC
>JAYEHB010000548.1:0-4070 GCA_034659375.1 Thermodesulfobacteriota bacterium | reverse complement strand
TTATGAATTATAAATTATGAATTATAAATTATGAATTATAAATTATGAATTATAAATTATGAATTATCAATTATGAATTATCAATTATGAATTTTCAATTTTCAATTTTCAATTTTCAATTTTAAAGCGGTTTTAACGATATTATCAGATGTAAAGCCATATTCAGCAAGCACTTTTCCACCTGGTGCAGATGTTCCAAAACGATCAATACCTATTATTTGTCCATGATCGCCTGTATAACGTTCCCAGCCCATGGAAATTCCAGCTTCAACAGCGATACGTGCTTTTATTTCAGGGGGAAGAATTCTTTTTTTGTATGCGTCAGAAGCTTTTTCAAATAGTTCCCAGGATGGCATACTTACAACTCTTGCATTAACTCCTTTAGTCTTAAGAGTGTCTGCAGCCTCAACACATATATGAACCTCAGAGCCCGAAGCAATGAGAATGATATCAGGAACTGCCTCTGTCTTCTTAAGTATATATCCCCCATACCTTAAGTCCCCGTCTGTTGTTGAATGATCAAGAACAGGGAGTTTTTGACGGCTTAAAACAAGTGCTGTTGGAGAATCAAGGGTCTTAAGAGCCTGCTGCCACGCATCGGCAGTCTCTTTTGCATCGGCAGGTCTGACAACATTAAGACCCGGAATTGCCCTGAGGGATGCAACATGCTCAACGGGCTGATGTGTAGGACCGTCTTCTCCCACTGCAACACTGTCATGGGTAAAAACATAGATCATTGGGAGTTTCATAAGGGATGCAACCCTTACGGCAGGACGCATATAATCCGCAAAGACAAGAAAGGTTCCTCCAAAGGGTCTGACACCGCTGTGGAGATACATACCTGACATAATGGATGCCATGGCATGTTCACGAACTCCAAATCTTATATTAGTTCCATCATAGGAATTTTTTTGAAATTCTTTTCCAGAGTCAAGATAGGTTTTATTGGAAGGAGCGAGATCTGCTGAACCACCCATGAGAAAAGGAAGATTTTTTGCAATACTATTGAGAACCTTGCCCGATGCTGCCCTTGTGGCAATTGGAGCATCATTATGGGTAAACTGAGGTATTTCTGAATCCCAGCCTTTGGTGAGAAATCCACTTATGGCATCAATAAAATTATCTGCAGATTCTGGAAATTCATTCTTATATTTATGAAAAATATTCTGCCATACCTCTTCTTTTTCTCCACCAAGATCAATGGCTTTTCTGCACTCTTCAAGAACCTCTTTGGAGACATAAAAATCTTTGTCTGCAGGTAATCCGTAAAATTTTTTAACCACTTTTATCTCTTCTACTCCAAGGGGTGAACCATGGGCTGCGGAAGTATCCTGTTTTGCAGGGCTTCCATAGGCAATATGGGTAGAAAGTTTTATAAGGGTTGGTTTGTTAGTTTCATCTTTGCCAGCCTGGATAGCTGCGGCAATTTTTTCTGTATCATTACCGTCATCAACTTCAACAACATGCCAGTTCATGGCTTCAAATTTTGCCTTTACATCTTCGGTAAAGGTTATATCTGTTTTTCCTTCAATGGAAATGGAATTATCATCATATATTAAAACAAGTTTACCAAGACCAAGATGGCCTGCAAGGGATGCAGCTTCATTGGCAACACCTTCCATGAGATCACCATCTCCACACATTACATATGTATAATGGTCAATGAGTTCTTTTTCAGGCTTGTTAAAACGGGCGGCAAGATGACGTTCAGCCATTGCCATTCCAACGGCATTGGCAACACCCTGGCCAAGGGGACCTGTTGTGGTTTCAACTCCTGCAGTGTGACCCAGCTCAGGATGGCCCGGAGTTTTGCTTTTCCATTGTCTGAAAGATTTCAGATCATCAAGGGTGGTACCATAACCATTTAGATAGAGCAGACTGTACAGGAGCATGGATGCGTGCCCTCCTGACAATACAAATCTATCCCTGTCGATCCATGCCGGGTTTTTGGGATTATGTTTTAGAAAACGTTTCCACAGAATAAATGCTGCAGGAGCAAGTCCCATGGGAGCTCCTGGATGTCCTGAATTTGCTTTTTGAATTGCATCAATGGAAAGTGTTCTAATTGTGTCAATACATTGTTGATCAAGATCTGTTTTGGCGGCAGCCATTTTTTTTCTCCATAATTTTTTTGTTTGTGCAGATTTATTAATTTCCGTGACCCTGATTCCCAAGCTCAAGCTTGAAAACAAAAGAAAAATACAACCCTAAAGTGCCTGGCAGGCCTGACGCATGAACAAATAAACGCTGCAATAAGAATGGCTTGAAGAACAACCTTTCTCAATAATTTGAGCCAAATCAAACCTTAACCCATTGATATTACAATAATCGGCATAAAAAGTCATGCGTCAGGCTTGAGTGCCTGGCCGAATATTTGCTTTGTCATGGCAAACTGTTTTATTATGCGGGTTTTATAATGCCCGCATGAATTCCGGTTTAAGTTTAATTTTTCCTTCTAAAGCCTTTGAAATATGAACAAGTGTTTTTTCTTTATCCCCTGGCAATTGTGCTCTGATGGGGAGATAATTGGATGCATGGTTTGCATGGAAAAGTCCTGCTGTAAGATCTGTTGCAGCTATCATCATGCCAAGCTCTTTCAACATTTCATCCGGAGTAATCAGAATAAACTCGTTAGATTCATACTCATTATATAATTTTGTGCCAGGTATGAGCATGAGACTTAAGGCTCCAACATACTCAGGATCAATGGCAGAAAGAACCCTGCCTGTCTCCCCTGCATGAATTTCAGAACGTTCCCGGCCAGCTATTCCCAAAAGAACTGTGATTGAAAGTTTAATGCCGGCTTTTCTGATTTTTCTGCCCATTTCAACCATGCGTTTTGAATCAGCACCTTTTCTTATTTTTTTAAGGGTGACATCATCGCCTGTTTCAAGGCCCATATAAGCTATATTGACACCAAGATTTCTCAACTCTTCAAGTTCCCGGTCAGTTTTCATTCTTATGCTTTTGGTATTTGCGTAAAGCCCTATTCTTTCAACCCATGGCAGCCGTTTTTTTATTCTTTCAAGAATAGGAACAAGCCTTTTCTGGGGAATAATTAAGGCGTCACCATCACATATAAATAGTCTGGTCTGTTGTTTGCAGTATTTTGCAGCAAATTCAATATCTTCAAAAATAACATCATCTTTTTTAATGGTAAAACGTTCACCAGTGTATGTGCCGCAGAATGTACACTTATTGTGTGAACATCCCACAGTGACCTGTAAAAGAATACTGTTTGCCTCGCTGGGGGGTCTGATTATATTACCTTCATAATGCATAAATATTATTTATCCCTTTTTAGTATGTCACTTTAAGTACCTGGCCTAATCAAAAAATGAAAGTCAATTATTCTAACTGGTTATGAAGACTTTCATATAAAACCTGAAGGTCAGAAACTAACATTAGTATGCCAGGCAGTCCCAGGTAGACGAATATGAGGCACTGGCCAAACATTCACCACAATAAGCCGAATATTTACCTTTATTACCGAAAATAAGCTTAAAAATCAACATATTGATGTAATATCATAATACTTTTTAAAGAAAATGCAAGTCCTGGGTTACAAGGAGAGTATAAATTACTTCGATCCGCAGATCGCCTGGCACAGTTTTTAAAGTATATTTTGTAAAGTGTTGGAAATGGTATCATTTTCAAAATTTTGACTTGACAAAATAGTTCTCCTCAAATATTAATTCATTAGGAATACAATAGTTATTGCCATGCCGGTTTTATTTGAAAGTCCTGGCAAACCAGGAATGTAACTTTCATCATTTGTTGTGTGCAAATTTAGACCACCAGGTCTGCCCATGGCAGTTTTATATGAAAGTCCATCCAAACGACTGCAATGATAGACTTTCTAAATTTGTTGTGGCCGATGAGAATGACCATGCTCCGGCCAGTTTCTGCCCTTTAGGGTATGCCGGTTATATAAATTAAGGTCATGTAAACTACCGCTACCCTAAAGGGATAGCGGCTTTTTAAAAAGCTGCAATACCTGTAGAGTAGTAGCTTTTGAAAAATCTTCGGATTTTGAGAAAGCCTGAGTTTACCAGACTCAGGTAGGAGAA
>JAYEHB010000547.1:0-4078 GCA_034659375.1 Thermodesulfobacteriota bacterium | reverse complement strand
TCTGCCCTCAAAGTTGGCTACCATTTCGCCAGGGGATGGAGCGAAAAAGGCGCTGAATCACACCGGTCATGCCGTGGATATCGCCTTTTTCCAGGCAGGTATAGAGACGGGATTGAATGCCAATTTTCTCGTTTGCCAGATCTGTGTATCCGTTGATGAAGTGATCGTTCAGCACAATCTTGACCTCCAGATTGGGGATCTTTAATTCAAACATCATCCGTTGTAAATGGGTGAATGATCTGACGATTGTCAGATAACCGCTCTGGAACAGCAGTCATTGATGATTTATACGCTTTGGTCAATTATATCATTAACAACCTTTTTTGAAATAAATCTGTTTGTTTCTTTGTATATATACGCTTTGTTCCCTTTCTTTCTATAATCTCTTCTTCTGCGGCTCTGTCCAGCCAATCTGTTATTTGTTTTTGTGCAAGATCTTTCCTCAGTTCTTTGAGTTTGGAAAGAGATATTTGACTTTGCTGTTTGAGCAGATATTCTAAATAATGAATAAAATATAGATAAAAAAAATCTTCATGGTCATAACTCGCTTCCGGCAGATTTATATTGCTGTTTATTGAGTTAGACTTCTTTTTTTCTGATTTCTTTATCTTTTCTATCGGGTCGGTTTCCATATAAGACTTTTTTGATACGGTTTTGTTTTGAATGGTATCGTTATAGTCTTTAGTATTCAGTTCAGGGTAGAAATTTTTTGTGACAGTTTCGGCATTAAGATTTCGTCTATTGGTGTTTGTGAGTTGATTCAGCAGCCAGTCTTTACTATCAGGTTGCTGTGTATCATCTATTCTATACAGAGGATGTGCCCCCATTTTTATTAATACCTCATTTCCAGCAACAGTGGACGGCTGTTTGACAAAAAGTGGTATTCCGATTTTTTTAAGATTCTCAGTTGCACCTGCCCAGGTTCCGCCTTTTCCCTCATCAGAGCGGACCACCAATGCGTGGTCAGACAGGCAATAAATATATTTGTTTCTGCCCATTGCATTACCAATGTTGAATGATGCTTCTGGGTAATAGGTTGATAATAATAAGAGTTGATTTTGCTTCAGATATTGTCTCCATTTCTTTGAAAGAGCCGCTTTCAATAAATCGTTTGTAAGAATACCGACAGCGGTGCCTTTATTTTCCAGGGAAGCGATCATGGCCGTTTCATCAACCCCTCTTGCTCCGCCTGAGACAATATTCAGTCCCTCCACAACAGCCTGTTTTGCAATACATTGCGTAAAATATTGATCATTGGCATCAATGTTTCTTGAACCAACTATGGAAAGCCCCCCTTTATGTAACAATTTTCTGCTTCCCACTCCGAATAAAACTGCTGGTGCATTATCGGTTAGATGCTTCTTTAATCTTTTGGGATATTCCGTATCAGATCGCGTGACAACCCAGATTCCTGCACTGTGCCATTTTTCAAGGGCTATTCCCATTGCCATTCCCCGGCCAAGAAGAAAATTTAACCGTTCCCGGGTTATTTTGTTCTTTTTGTCTTGCCATTTGCTTAATATTTCATCAAATTGAGAAAAAAGGCTGCCGGGTTGATATTGATTTTTTCTTAACCATAGAGCAAACCGTCCATACTCCAACGGAGTCAGCGGTGTCGGCTCCCCTTTTTCAGGGGCTGAAAAATAGGTCGACAGCATTAAAATTGCCTGTTTGTTTTCATCCATCATCAAAAGCTCGCTGAAGTTGACATTATTGCAAAGGGGAAAACCCGTCCTGAGTCCGCTTTTCGCAGAAGTGCGGAAATTACCATAAATGTTGTTCCTGAATCAAATGCGTCATCAATCAAGAATAGAGGCCCTTTGGGTATTTCAGGGATTACCTCAAAGACCCCATCAAGATTTTTACAGCGGAAATCACTGTTTTCCATATATTTCTGCGGGCGATTATTTTTTATGATTTTGACTGCATTGATGCATGGCAACTGAAGTTTTCCAGCTAATTGAAAGGCAAAATCCGACACCAGGTCTGGATGCCTTTCAGATGGTACGTATGTTACCCATTCTGGAAATGGATCCGGCTTCCATCGATCCAATATTAATCTGAGTGAAGCGTCGATTAATCGAGCATCAAAATGACCATTGTGCTTGCCGTGCATGGCGATCTCACCCCAACCAGCATCACCCCATCGGGATAACACTCTTCCAGGTTCATGCGTCAAACCGGAAGAAACAAGATTAAAAGGAAATTGATACACAGGAAATCTTGATGCTGCCTGAACCGCACCATTACCAGCCCTTTTTTTTGGTTCAATGATGATTGAGATGTTTTCCATAAACGCCGCAGCAGCAAGTCCGGTTTTTCGAGAATAATTGTCAGGGAGGACGTTGCTTTGATCACAATTCGCACACTTCTCACATGTTTCTGATGAATTGTCATCCAATTGGTGCAAGAGAAATTGCATCAAACATTCTTTATGATGTAAATATTTTTGCATTACTGACCATTCATGCTCTTTTCTCCTGTTTAATCGTTCAATCGTATCGTAGGGGAGGTGGTAATCAATAACCGTTCTGCTGTATGTTATTGGTCGCTGCTGTGAAATCATGATCGGGGCAGGGGATTCGGCTGTCAGAAATTTTAATGCCGATTCAATTTTCTTAGGTCTGCCGTTCACCTTTGCCAGGATCTGATTTTTACTTAAACCCGTATCAGATGCTTCAATAACAGCTAAAATCTGCTGAACCAGAGATTCTTCAGGAAAAGCCTGTTGAATGAAATATTGCTGAATGTCATTGTCTTCAGCACCGGAAAGCAGGATTGCATATGCCTTTGGAATGGCCCGTCCGGCCCGCCCGATTTGCTGATAATAACTGATAACAGACCCGGGGCTCTGATAATGGATTACAAAGGATATATCTGGTTTGTCAAACCCCATTCCTAATGCCGATGTGGCCGCCAGAGCCTTGAGTTTGTTATTAAGCAAATTATCTTCTAACGCTAAACGCCGGATTCTGTTTTCTTCTTTATTCAGCCCCTTTAACGACCCATAATATGCTTCAACTGCGACTCCCCGGCTTTTCAGCCATTCGCTCACCTGATCTGCATCTCTTGTGGTCGCTGTATAAATGATACCTGTACCATCAAGATGTGGCAGCGTATCTGCCAGCCATGCCAGGCGTTGAGACCGCTTTGGCAACACAATATTCTGCAAATAAAGAGATTCACGATACAGATTCCCTCTATATACCTGAATATTATCTCCCAATTGCGAACAAACATCAGTCATAACCCTATGATTGGCAGTCGCGGTGGTTGCCAGTACAGGCATATTTTTCGGCAGGAAAGTAAGTATGTTTACTATTCGTTTATAATCCGGCCTGAAATCGTGCCCCCAGTCAGAAATACAGTGAGCTTCATCAATCACAAACAATCCTGTACGGTTTCCAATAGGCCGGAGTACATTATCATAGAAATTTGGTTTGGAAAGTTGTTCCGGTGAAATTATAATTGCATCCAGCTCTTCTTTTTGAAGTTTGGCAATGGTTTGATTATTGTCGCTGTCACTGTTTAATGAATTGATGGTTCCGATTTTAACCTCATATTTTGCCGCGGAAGCAATTTGATTACGCATAAGTGCAAGCAGTGGAGAGATGATAATGACAGGTCCGTAACCCTGCCTGCGCAAAATATTGGCAGCAATAAAATAAACCGCACTCTTACCCCAGCCGGTTCGCTGAACAACAAGCAGTCTGGAACGGTCTTTGACTAATGCTGAAATTGCCTCCCATTGGTGTTCATGAAAAACAGCTTCTTGATTACCAAGGCTGTTTCTCAATAATTCTGTGGCTTGATTTTTGATTTTAAACTGAAACTCCATTATGCATAACCATCCTTAAATATAATAATTTTTATTCATTTTTGTAACAGGAACCTGTTGTGAGTATAAATGATGTAAGCTATTAACAAACTGTTTCGTTTTTTCAACTATTTTAGTTTGCATTTACATTCCTCTTTTAAGGTGATTTGCAAAAAAGATAGTACCTTTAATTTCATCATAGAAAAACAATAAATATTTAACCTAAAAATGTCAAGGTTTAATTTTGATTTGGTGAATTGA
>JAYEHB010000546.1:0-4086 GCA_034659375.1 Thermodesulfobacteriota bacterium | reverse complement strand
GATTTAATTGAATGTTTTTTGTGAAACAGAATTTTTCCCATTAATTACAGCAACTTCCTTAAAGAGCTATTATTGCATGGAATATTTCATATTCCAGGTCTAACACCTCAAAAACCTTAAACTATTTTTCTCTGTTTTTCTTCAATTTTCTTATTTTTTCTTCGATTTTTATAATTTTTATCACAATACAAACAATCTCATAATTTTCAGTGGTTTCACAGATAATATTTTTTTACATTAAGTGCTGTACCAAAATCAAGCATGATTCGCTCCACAATTGAGATTTTTATTTACTCTTTCCCGCAAGGGTAGTATATCTAACGTTTATCCCTAATTCCCAAAATAGAGCTTGGGAACAAGGAAATTGATTACAAAAAAATAAAAAAGGAGCATAAGGTTAGGTTCTTCCATAAAACACCTTTATTTTATCAATATTGATGAAAGATGAAGGGCAACCACAGGGGGTTGCCCCTACTCCTGTTTTGACAGGACTTTCATATAAAATCCAAATGGAATCACCGGCCATATTTTTTTATGAAAAAAAGACGTCCTATTATTGGAATTACAATGGGTGATCCCGGGGGGATCGGGCCTGAAATTTTAGTTTCTGCTTTAACCGACCCCTCCATATATAAAATATGCCAACCACTTGTTCTAGGTGACATAAATATAATAACCAAAGCGTTAAAACTTAAAAAAAGCAGCCTTAAGCTTAACATAATTGATTCTCCTGAAAAAGGGCTTTACGTACATGGTTTAACTGATATTATTCCTCTCTCTGAACTGACAGATGACTCAGCTGCACCGGGTATGCCAACTGCTGAGACAGGAAAAGCTATGCTTGTCTATATCACAAAAGCTGTTGACCTTGCCATGGAGAACAAAATAAAAGCAATTGCAACATGCCCCATAACCAAAACGGCCCTTAAAATGGCAGGTTCCAGGTTCCATGGCCACACAGAACTCATTGCTTCAAGAACAGGGACAGAAAAATATGCAATGATGCTTGCAGGAGAGAGACTAAAAGTTGTGCTTGTCACCATCCACATTCCTGTTTCAGAGATTTCCAGACAACTCACCATAGAAAAGGTTCTCAACACCATCAAAATTACAGATGATTCTCTAAAAAGACGTTTTGGGGTTAATAAACCTTTAATAGCCGTTGCCGGGCTAAACCCCCATGCAGGGGAAGATTCCATGTTTGGCACAGAAGAGGAAGAGATCATTACTCCGGCTGTAAAACTTGCAAAAGAAAAAGGGATTAAAGTATCAGGCCCGTCACCTCCTGACACACTGTTTTTCCATGCTGCCAGTGGTAAATATGACGCTGTTGTATGCATGTACCATGACCAGGGACTGATTCCTTTTAAAATGCTGCATTTCAAAGATGGTGTAAATACTACTTTAGGACTTCCTGTAATAAGAACATCTGTGGATCACGGTACGGCCTATGATATTGCCTGGAAAGGAACAGCTGATCACACAAGCCTTGTTGAGGCAATAAAACTTGCAGCACACCAGGCAGCTCAATAAAAAATGAGTAAATATTCGGCCACACCCCATCTTCGCCCATTTTGGCCTTCACAATAGCATTACAACTTTGCTGTCTGACACTGATACAGATCTCTTGGTTCAATTTTGGCCTTCACAATAGCATTACAACTCAGTAAAAAGGTGAAGGGTGAAGGGTGAAGAGTTGCTGGTTGTTCACTGTTAACTGGATTTAAAAGAATTGTAAAAATATGACCTCTGATAAAATTATCATTAAAGGTGCCCGGGAACATAATCTCAAAAATATTGACGTGGAGATACCCAAGAACTCTCTTGTAACCATAACAGGACTTTCAGGTTCAGGTAAATCCACACTTGCCTTTGACACATTGTATGCTGAAGGTCAGCGAAGATATGTGGAGTCGCTGTCAACCTATGCAAGACAGTTTTTAGGACAGATGGAAAAACCTGATGTTGATTTTATTGAAGGTCTCTCCCCTGCCATCTCAATTGAACAGAAAACTGCAAGCCACAATCCCAGATCAACAGTTGGGACTGTTACAGAGATATATGATTACCTGCGCCTTCTCTTTGCCAGAACCGGCACACCCCACTGCCATAAATGCCAGCTTCCAATTTCATCCATGACCATCGACCAGATCAGTGACAGAATAATGGAGCTTCCTGAAAAAACAAAAATCATCCTGCTCTCCCCTCTTATTGTCAATCAAAAGGGAACCCATGAAAAAACATTAAAAAGATTAAAAAAAGATGGGTTTGCAAGGGTTAGAATTGATGGAGATATATATGGAACAGATGAGCTGCCCAGCCTTTTTTTTAATAAAAGCGGCACAAAACAAAAAAAACATGATATTGATGCAGTTGTGGACAGGCTTATAATAAAACCTGGTGTGGAAAAAAGACTTTCAGATTCACTTGAGCTTGCACTCTCCCTTTCCAGTGGCATTGCTGTAGTTCAAAATATTTCTGACAATAAAGAGATTCTGTTCAGTACAAAATCATCCTGTATAAAATGCGGCATAAGTTACCCTGAATTTACCCCGGCAAGCTTTTCTTTTAACTCTCCCAAGGGAGCCTGCACAAAATGTGACGGCCTTGGGTCATTAACAGAATTTGATCCTGACCTTATTGTGCCAAACAGAGAACTTTCATTAAGGGAAGGTGCCATCTCTCCCTGGGCGGGAAAAGATTCAGTTCAGTTTGCTGAATTTCTTGATGCCCTCACCTCTTTTTATAACGAAGATATATACACACCTTTTAATAAACTCTCATCAAAATTCCAGAAGATCCTGCTTTCCGGCTCAGGAAAAGAGAAGCTTCCCTTTTACTTTGAACAAAAAGGAAGAAGAATAACATACAGAAAAAAATTTGAGGGTATCATACCCAACCTGAAAAGAAGATACCATGAAACTAATTCCCAGCAGTCAAGGGAAGAAATAAAAGAGTATATGAACTTTAAAGCATGTTCTCTCTGCAAAGGCAGCAGGCTTAACAAAGCATCAAGCTCCGTTAAAATTACAGGAAAAACCATTGCTGAAATCACGTCCCTCTCCATTGCAAAAGCAAAAGAGTTTATCTCTCACATATCATTAACAGGACAGAATAAAATAATTTCTGCAGGAATCATTAAAGAGCTAAAGGAGAGACTTGGATTTCTTGAAAATGTGGGACTTGACTACCTGACCCTGAACAGATCGGCAGCTACACTGTCCGGGGGTGAAAGTCAGAGAATAAGACTTGCCACCCAGATCGGCTCCAAACTCACAGGAGTTCTCTATGTTCTTGATGAACCAAGTATTGGACTGCACCAGAGGGACAATAAAAGACTGCTTGAAACCCTTCTTGAACTTCGTGACATTGGAAACAGCGTACTTGTTGTGGAGCATGATGAAGAGACCATGCTAAGCTCTGATTATATCATAGACATGGGGCCTGGTGCAGGAATAAACGGCGGCCAGGTTGTATTTGCAGGAACTCCTGAAAACCTTTTAAAGAGTTCAAATTCACTTACAGCAGAATATCTCACTGGAAAGAAAAAGATTGCAATCCCTGAAAAAAGAAGAACAGGAAGCAAAAAAAGCCTTGTTATAAAAGGAGCCTGTGCCAACAATCTGAAAAATATTGATGTAACCTTTCCCCTAGGCTGTTTTACATGTGTCACAGGAGTATCTGGTTCAGGAAAATCCACTCTTGTACTTACAACTCTTTACAGAATTCTTGCAAACCGTCTGTTTAATTCACGTTTTCCTGCCGGCATCCATACTGGAGTTAAAGGCTTAAGATTCTTAGACAAGGTTATCCATATTGACCAGTCACCCATTGGCCGAACCCCTAGAAGCAATCCCGGCACATATACAGGTATTTTCACATTTATAAGAGAACTGTTTGCAAAAACACCCGAGGCAAGGGCAATGGGTTACAAGCCTGGAAGATTCAGCTTTAATGTCAGGGGAGGGAGATGTGAAGCATGTTCAGGCGACGGTATTATAAAAATTGAAATGCATTTTCTTCCTGATGTTTATGTCTCATGCGACGTGTGCCATGGTAAAAGGTACAATAGAGAGACTTTGGATA
>JAYEHB010000545.1:0-4089 GCA_034659375.1 Thermodesulfobacteriota bacterium | reverse complement strand
ATACAATATACAAGTACGCAGAGAGCGCAGAGTTTACTTTTATTATTGTTTTCCTTTGAGGGGAAGGAAAACAATAATAACAAACCTTATTGCAAAAGAAAAACCTTTTTCAAGTTTTTGTTTAATCTCGGATAATTCAAATTCTTGTTTTTCTGTTTTTTCTCTGTTTGTTTCAATTTCACTAATTAATGCGTTTTGTTTTTCTAATAAAATATTGATATCAGACTTTAATGTTTCTTTATCCTTATCTGTTGTTTTTTGTGCCCCTGATTCTGCAATTTTATTTTCAAAAGTTTTAATATTTGTAGTAAGATCTTTTTCCCGTGTATAAATTTCATTTATTTGAGATTTCATATCTGTTATCTGAATTTTTATTTTCTTTGTTATATCCATAACATCTGATTTATATCCATCAGCATTGTCTGCTGCATAAAGAACATTAAATTCATCAGTGTTGATTGATTCAGGTTTAATCCCCTCCATTAACTGTTTTGTGTTTTTATATGAAGATAGCTCTGCTTTCAGCTTTTCAAGTTTTTCTTTATTGGAATTAAACTTTTTTTCGATCTCCTCTTTTTGAAAAAAAACATCCTGATTCTTATTTTCAGAAATCTTGATATTTTCTTCTGCCTTTTTAATATCTGAATTTAATTTTGTGATCTCAATTCTGTTTTTCTCTAAATCGCTTTTTTTCTTTCCCAGATTACTCTGTATCTCAAGCAATCTTTTATATTCATCTTCAAGCCTGTTATTTTCAGGCTCAATTCTGTTAAACTTATCTTTTATTTCAAAAAGTTCAGGCTCAATTTTTTCAATAGATATTATGGTTTCATCTATGTCATTCTGTTTTTTTTCATTCTTATAGTTAATATGTTCTATCTCTTTGAAATTACTCCAGATATCAGCTTCCAGAACAACCCTTCTCTTTTTTACCTCAAGAACACAGCTTAGCTTTTTTGCATAATCAAGCACCTCTTTTCTTCTATTCTCTTTTTCTTGTTTTTGCATCTGTAACATCTCATTCCCCCCATGCCTTGTGTGCTGAAAAAAAAGAATAAAACCGGAGGCATCTTTAATATTTAGTTATAGGCCCTGGTGATCTCAAATTTCAAATTTCAAGAAATAATCGATTTAAATCAGAATATGCTTCTTCAATTAAAGAATTAGATTCAAGAAATTTATTTTCATTGTCCTGAACTTTTAAAACAAGATCATCATAGAGTTTTACTTCCTTTTCAAGAATGAAAAAAGACTCTTTGTTTTCAGTATTCTGTTTTAATAAAGAATCAAGCTTTTTATTCTCATCAAAAGACTCTTTTTCCAATTCAGATACTTTTTCTGCTTCAATTTCAGATTCCTTCGTGAGATTATCAACAGTTTTTTCCAGGTCATTAAAGTCTTTTTCAGATTTTATGGTATCTAAAAGAGCTGAATGCTCTTTTTCAACAAAAGATAATTTTTGGGTTAATTGATCAGTCATTTCTTTTTTTTCATTAAATTCTGTTCTAATTTGCTCCCGCTCACCTGTCAGGCGTGCGAAATCAATTGAAAATTCATCCAGGTCTTTTTCACTTTTTATTTTATCATCAGATACTTTTGACAGGGTTTCAGATATTTCATTTACTAATTTCTTTTTTTCTGTGTCTGTTTTGTCAATATGTAATAAAAGCTGACTGATTTCGGATTGTTTCTCCAAAATTGATTTTTCAGTCTGATACCTGCTCTGTTCTATTTGTGAAATATTCTCACCTAAAGCATTTTTCTGTTTATTTAAACTCTTGATTTTATTTTCTGTTTCCTGCAGTTCACGATCAATCTGATTCAGGCTGTCACCCATTAATGGTATTTTGTTTTTTAAAAATGAGATATTATTTTTTGCTGCCTGATATTTTTTTTCAATGATAATAAATTCTTTTTTAAATAGATGAAACTTTTCAGAAAGTCTTCTATATTCAATTGTTTTTTTATTTGATTGATCTCTCAAACCATTTAGTTCCCTGCTTGAAAGAAGATATTGTTTCTCCAATTTATGGATTTCTTGTTTTATTTCCGTTAAACTTTTTTCCAGCATGAGCTCACCTCATTGTTTTTTATAAGAAAGCCATCAGCCTTCAGTAATCAGTACTTAGTACTTAGTACTCAGTCATCAGCTTCCAGTAAATCCCTGCTGGTTACTGACGGCTTATGACTTTCATGGTTTGTTGTGAGTACGCTGCTCATGGCCGTTATCTAAAACGCTCTCCAATGGTGCTGCTTAATGATCATAAAAGTTTCATTTTTGCCTCATTCCTGAACATAAATAGAGTTAAAGCCTTTCCCAGGCTTCCTGAAGCTTTTTTAATTGGCTTTCAACTATTTCCTTTTCAGCCTGAATTTGTTCTACGCTTGTTTTATTAGCATCAACTTCATCATTAATATTTTGCAATTTATTATTCAGTTCATCAATAATCTTTGTTTTTTCTTTCAAAGCAGCTTCTGCCTGTTCTTCTGCTTCATTTTTTTCCTGGAGAACTAATCCAATCTTTTCCTCAGCTTCTTTCTTCTCATTTAAAGCATTTTCAGTATTTTTTTCTGCTTCTTCCTTAATTCTGAGAGCCTCGGTAATTTTTGTTTCCATTTTTCCAAGCGTTTCTTCATGGTCAGCTTTTTCTTTTTCAAACCCTTTAATATGCTCATTAAGAAACGTTAAAATCTGCTCATGCTTTTCCTGAGACTGCTTTTCAATCTGCTCTTTGTCCTCTTTTATTGCAGATTCAAGTTCTTTTATAGAGGTATCAATATCCAAAAGAGAGGAGATAAGATTATCACCGGAAACAGCAGGTACAGCAGGTACAATATAACCTGTAATAATGAGGTCATAATTATCTTCGGCCTTTTCAACAACATCTTTAAGGCTCTCAGCAATTGTTATTTTGCAGTCTTGAAAAATATCACTTGCTTTTTCAGTTGCTTTTGAATTATATTCCAACAATAATATTTTCTTGTCTGCCTTACTCGTAGTGCTTGGGCTCGTACTTCCATTAGACATAAGTAAAGTCCCCCCCTGGCTGGTCATAAAAAACCACCTGTCTTAAGATTAATCTTACCGCTTTCCCAATAGAAAAAAAACTGACCTTTCTGTTCCAACTCAAGTACTGATACAGCATTGTTGAGCCTTGTATTTGAAAATTATCAAAAATTTGCCCCACCCTGCATCTGCTGTTACTGACAGCTAACGGCTTTCATTCTTTGTTGTGATGCTGGTGCATCATGAAGGGTTTCATGAAGGGTTATAAGTTAACAACATCTCCCTAACTACCGGGATATAACTTTTTTTTTCTTTCATAGAGATTATCATCAATTTGATTTTGTATTTTATCCAGATTACTGAAAAGTGTATTAAGCCTTTTATCAGATGTTAAATCAAAATCCGGTTTATTGCTTCTCACCCCAACTACTCTTTTTCCGATTCTATTTATGAGTTTTTCTTTTTCTTTTATTAGTCCAGAAATCTTATATGTCAATGATATCCCGCCGGTTGAGCTCTTAACTTTACCACTAACAGCAGAAATCTTATCTGTCAGTGATACCCCGCAGGTTGAGTTCTTAATTTTATCACTAACAGCAGAAACCTTATCAAAAAGGATATCTCCCATATGCTCCAGATTGTATCTTAATGCTTCCCCCATTTTTTTCTCCTCCATTTGTCAATTAACACTTTTCAATGAATAAATGCTGAATTCAGCATCTATTCGATCGTTTTTTTTAACTGTCTATTTTCTTCTACAAGCATACGAAGAAGAGCTTTTTTTTCATTATTTATTTCTTTTTTTTCAGTTTTATATTCAGTTTTTCCTGAAAGGGTTACACCATGCTGTTCTAAAAAGGAGAGCCTTTTTTCAAGTTTCGATATTGTAGATTCGAGTTTTAAAATTTTTTCCTGATTTTGTATGTTTGATTGATCTTGTATGTTTGATTTTGATAAACCCACTTTTTTTTTATTTGATTTTCTTTTTACTGTATTAAATGGCTCTAATATGTTTTTTGCAAAAGAGTTCCCTGCTTTTAGTATTGTATTGCTGGTTCTGCTGATGAGACTCCATGAAACAA
>JAYEHB010000544.1:2951-4096 GCA_034659375.1 Thermodesulfobacteriota bacterium | reverse complement strand
CTGATTTTTATATCTGGATAATAAATTTCAGAAAACATTTAACAAAAAATCCAATTAACAGGGAGGAAGCTGAGAATTTTGTTGAAGAGTATGCAAAAAAATTTGCAACACCGTTTAGAACAATTCTTGGAAAAATAAAAAATATACTTGGGCTTGTTAAATATTGAAATGTTATGCTGGCATAGCTGGGAAAAGTGATGCCCCACCCAACCCCCGGCAAACCAAAACATATGCATGATCTTAAATTGCTGTCAAAAAAAAATGTAACAAAACTTATCAAAAACAACAATGCATAAATTAAAGATTTACCGGTTCATGCCCGCATACAGCTTTACATCATTTTCCTTTAATAATGAAACGATTTTGTCTTCTGGTTTTTTATCTGTGAAAAATTCATCAATATCTGAAACATGCCCTAAGCGCACCATGGCATTTCTGCCAAATTTGGTATTATCAGCAACAAGGCAGACTTTTGCAGAACCGGCAATAATAGCCCTTGCCACCATAACCTCCTGATAATCAAAATCAAACAGATATCCATTTTCATCAATGCCGCTGATACCAACAATACAGAAATCCGCCCTAAACTGACTGATATAGTCCAGGGCAGCATGGCCTGTAATTCCGCCGTCCCTGTTTCTAACCACGCCTCCGGCCATGAAAATTTCAATGTGGGGGTTTTTGCTCAAAATCACAGCAACGTTCAAGTTATTGGTAATAACCCTGAGGCCGTCCTTTGTTACCAGCTCCCTGGCAATCTCCTCGGTGGTTGTTCCGATATTTATAACAACAGACGCCTTGGAAGGTATCCTCTCTGCAACCATTTTCGCAATAACTCTTTTTTCTTCAAGACATAATAACTGTCTTGCTGAATATCCAATATTTTCAACACTTGTGGCAAGACCTGCCCCACCATGGAATCTCTTAATCAAACCGTTTTTGCTTAAAGTGTTGATATCCCTTCTTATGGTCTGGGGAGTAACTTTAAATTCCCTGGATAAATCTTCAATGGAAACATATCCCAGGATTTGAACCCTTTCAACAATTTTATTCTGTCGTTTATGCATTTTTAGATCTGCCTCCCAGGCCCACATCTATGACACTCAGACCTCTGTATTTGGAATTATTAATAGGCCGGTTTATAT
>JAYEHB010000544.1:0-2851 GCA_034659375.1 Thermodesulfobacteriota bacterium | reverse complement strand
ATCCCAGGATTTGAACCCTTTCAACAATTTTATTCTGTCGTTTATGCATTTTTAGATCTGCCTCCCAGGCCCACATCTATGACACTCAGACCTCTGTATTTGGAATTATTAATAGGCCGGTTTATATGAAAGTCCTGGCAAACCAGGAGTAGGGGCAACCCCATGTGGTTGCCCTTCATCATTTGTTGTGTGCAGACTTAGACCACCAAGACTGCCCGTGGCAGTTATATCAATGCCTGAAAGGATTGTAAAGAAGAGACAACCTTTTCAATGTTGAAAAACGAAAACTTATGTTGAAAAACGAAAATAATATATTGAAAAAAAGCGTTTCAAGTGTTATCGTACTTAAATAATTGATAATTCAGGTTTGCCCCTTACAACATGGAGAAAAAAACAATGGAGACAGAAGTTCTTATCATAGGAGGCGGAGTCACAGGTACAGGCCTTGCCAGAGATCTTGGCCTGCGTGGAATCAAAACGATTGTAGTGGAAAAAGAGGATATCAACGCAGGTGCTTCAGGCGGCAACCATGGACTTCTCCACAGTGGAGCCAGATATATTTCAAATGATGTTGAAAGTGCAAAAGAGTGCATGAAAGAAGGGAGAATACTAAAAAAGACAGCTCCCTTTTGCATTGACAACTGTGGAGGACTCTTTGTTGCTGTTCAAGGAGATGATGAAAAATATGCGGCAGAGTTCCCTCTACTCTGTGAAAAAAGCGGGATTAAATGCAAACCAATATCTCCTGAACAGGCCATTTACATGGAGCCTGCCCTTTCAAAAAAAGTGATTGCAGCATACCAGGTGGAAGATGGAGCCATTGATCCTTTCATGCTTTCCTTAGAAAATATTGCCCAGGCGAAAAGCCTTGGTTCAAGCCTGCTCTGCCACACCAAAGTTATCAGTATGGAAAGAGATCAAAAACGTATAACCAGGGTCTGGCTTAAGAACCTTCGCACGGGCAAAAAATTTTTTATTGAACCCCAACAGGTTGTAAATGCCTCAGGAGCCTGGGCAGGGCATGTGGCAGCCCTGGCAGGAGCAAAAATAGATATTCTCTTTTCCATGGGAACTCTGCTTGTGACCCAGTCAAGGATAACCAATGGTGTTGTAAACCGTTTAAGACCCCCTTCCAATGCAGATATTCTTGTACCTGGAGGAACTGTATCCATTCTTGGAACAACATCAGAAAGGATTGATGACCCTGATAAAATCAGACCTACCGTTAAAGAGACAGACCTGATTGTAAAACAGGGGGCTCAAATGATCCCTTTTCTGGAAAACACAAGGTATATCAGAGCCTATTCAGGTGTAAGACCCCTTGTGAGCAGTCAGGAAGAGAACGGTGATGACAGAAATGTGAGCCGTGGTTTTTCCCTCCTTGACCACAAAGATGCAGGTCTTGAAAATTTTGCAACAATAACAGGCGGTAAACTTACCACATTCAGGCTTATGGCTGAACGAACAGCAGATCTTGTATGTCAAAGGATTGGAATTTCAACCCCATGCACTACAGCAACGGCAATGCTTCCCTCAACCATGGAGGGAAAATGGACAGAGCCTGGACTTGCACCAAAGAGATGGATACAAAAACAAAAAGATGAAAAAGATAAAATTCTCTGTGAATGTGAAATGATATCCCAGAGTACAATTGATAACATTATCTGTGAACTGAAAAAAAACAATGAACCCCCGGACCTTCTCAATATAGGCAAACGAAGCAGGCTTGGAAAAGGTCCCTGCCAGGGAGCATTCTGCAGCGTAAGGGTTCTGGCCCACATGTATGACAAGGAGGAGATAACAGGTTCCAATGGAATTGATGATATAAAATTTTTTCTCAATGAAAGATGGAAGGGACAACGTCCCATATTCTGGGGAGATCAGCTAATCCAGGCTGAACTTACCGAGGCCATACACTGTGGACTGTTTGATCTTGAACTTGCATAAAAAATAAGGATATCAAATAAAATGGCAGACATCAATAATGTAATAAAAACAGATCTCACCATTATCGGATCAGGCATGGCAGGTATGGCAGCAGCTGTATTTGCCGTAAACAGGGGAATTTCAACGACTCTTACGGGAAGGAGCAGTTCAATACATTTTGCAAGCGGTCTCATGGATCTCATGGGAGTATATCCTCCAGGAATACAGAACTTAGACCCCTGGAGTGCCATTGAACTGGTAAGAAAGGATATTGTCAACCATCCTTACAGCAAAATAAGCAATAAAGATATAAGTACAGCCCTGGTAGAAATCATTGCTTTTCTTAAAGACCAGGGGCTTTTCTACCAGAGAGCCGCATACAGAAACATAGATGTAATCACATCTGTGGGGACTTTGAAAAAAACCCATATGGTGCCCCAAACCATGTGGAACGGGGTTGTTGCCTTTGAAACAAAGGCAACAACACTTTTAGTTGATTTTACAGGTTTAAAAATATTTTCTGCAAAACAGATGAAATCTTCCTTTAGAAGTCAGTGGCCCGGGATTAAATCAACCTGTATTAATTTTCCAGATACAGAACATTTAGAAGAGGTTCTGCCTGAACATCTTTCAAGAAGCCTGGATCTTTCTGCAAACCGCATAAAACTTGCAGAAAGAGTAAAACCCTTTGTCAAAGAAGTAAAATATGTTGGATTCCCTGCAATGCTTGGCATGTATAAGTCAAAAGAGGCCGTAGAGGAGATGGAAAAACTTCTTGGCGTACCTGTTTTTGAAATTCCCACACCACCTGTTTCAGTTCCAGGAATCAGACTTCAGGAGAGCTTAAAAAAAGGGCTTGAAAAAAATGTTTGTTTGCATTTTCTGCCAGAAGTGGTAAAAGATGTAGAAATTCTCTCTAATGGAA
>JAYEHB010000543.1:0-4097 GCA_034659375.1 Thermodesulfobacteriota bacterium | reverse complement strand
AATATTTTTTTGAGGAAATTATTTGCCTTGCACCACAATATATATTACTGTAATTTTTATTGACCCAAATATTAAAAAGTATTCTGGTAAATTATAGATTTGGAGAATGTGCTGAAGGTAAACATTCTCAAATCCATTTCGGCATTAAAAGGAATTTTATATGATTGAAAAACCTAACTACGAAGAATTAGAAAAAAGAGTTCAAGAATTAGAACAAGCAGAATCTAAACGCAAGCAGGCAGAAGATAAATTAAAAGCTACCAATCAACAGCTTATTGCCAATGAGAAAACATTAAGAGTTAGTGAACAAACTGCAAAAAAAGAATATGCTCGTTTTAAAAGTATCTTGGACACTAATCCATCAGGTATATATATTGTAGATAAACAATATAATATAGAATATGTCAATCCTGTTATTGAGAAAGAATTTGGACCAATAAATGGAAGAAAATGCTATTCTTATTTTAACAATTTATCAAAATCATGTGAATGGTGTAAAAATAAAGAAGTATTTTCAGGGAAATCTGTTAGATGGGAATGGTTTTCGAAAAAAAACAATAAATACTATGAACTTTTTGATACACCAATAGAAAATCCTGACGGAACTATTTCAAAATTTGAAATATTGTTTGACATAACCGAACGTAAGCAGACGGAGAAGGCGCTATTTGACGAACGTCAACGTCTGGACGGCATTTTGAGAGGAACCAATGTCGGCACATGGGAATGGAATGTTCAAACTGGAGAGACCATTTTTAATGAACGCTGGGCGGAAATCATTGGCTATACGCTGGAAGAAATTTCCCCTGTCTCAATCGAAACCTGGATAAAGTACACCCATCCGGACAATCTTAAGGTCAGCAACGAGTTGCTGGAAAAGCATTTCCAGGGCAAACTTGATTACTACGAGTGTGAAGCACAGATGAAGCACAAGAATGGTGACTGGGTTTGGGTGCTGGATCGGGGTAAAGTAATCACCTGGACGGAAGACGGCAAACCGCTGATGGTGATGGGTACGCATCTGGATATCACCGACCGCAAGAAGGCGGAGAAGGCATTAAAATACAGCCGGCTTCAACTTGAAGCTGTTTTTAATAATATTGATTCAGGAATCTATATTGCAGATATGGAATCACATGAAATACTTTTTATAAACAAGCACCTGAAAAATGACTTTGGAAAGGATTTAACCGGTCAAATTTGCTGGAAATCCATTCATGAAAACCAGAGCGGCCCATGTGATTTCTGCACAAATGACAAATTGATAGATGCCAGCGGCAATCCAAAAGAACCTTATATTTGGGAAATTCATAATCAAAAACTTAATAGATGGCATGAGCTGCACGACCAGGCGATTCCCTGGACAGACGGAAGACTTGTACGCATGGAAATTGCTGTTGACATTACAGAACGTAAAATTTCAGAGATGGCTGTTTTGCAGCGTGAACAGTACCTGAAAGCACTGAATCGTGCAGCTCAATTACTTCTCGTTCCCACAGATACAATTCCATTTCAAGAAGTTGTTGATGAGATCGGTTTGGCTTCCAAGGCCAGTCGAGTCTATATTTTCATCAACCATCTCAGTTCAGACAATGAGCTGTTGACACGCCAGAAAGCTGAGTGGTGTGCCAAAGGGATAACACCCGAAATTGATAATCCTGCCTTGCAAAATCTCTCCTATGATAAACAGCTACTCTATCTTAAAGAGACACTCCAGCGGGGTGATGTTTTCAAAGGCCGTGTTGCTGATTTACCTGACAATGAACGTGGTCTTCTTGAACCACAGGGTATTCTGTCAATTTTAATTATTCCCATCATGATCGATAATGAGTCGATTGGCTTCATAGGTTTTGATAATTGTGTTTCCGATAGTATGTGGACTCCAACTGAGCAGACTTTTTTATCCATGACGGCTGATGATATTGCCCAGGCAATCCAGAGAATAGATACTCAAAATGAAATCCAAAATGCACTTGATGAAAAGGTAGTGCTGCTCAGGGAGATTCATCATCGGGTTAAAAACAATATGCAGGTCATTGTGAGTCTCTTGAGAATGCAAAGCAGAAGGATCAAGGATGAAAACATAGAAAAGGTTTTTGAAGAGTGCCGGGACCGGATTAATGCCATGTCTCTGGTTCATGAATCCCTGTATCAGTCTGATAATCTATCCCGAATAGATTTTAAAACTTACCTTAAAAGACTTTGTCGAAACATGAGCCAGGCATACGGGGCTTCAGGGAAAGGGATTTCATTGGTGGTGCAGGAGTGTGGCGTTACCCTGGATATGGATCAGGGTATTGCCATAGGCATGGTGATTGCTGAACTGGTTTCCAATGCATTCAAACATGCTTTTCCCCTGGGAAAAGGAGGGAATGTATCGATCAACCTGTCCGAACTTGATAAAAATAATGTCCAGATGATTATCAAGGATGATGGGAAAGGCATACCACCGGAAATTGATATTATGAACTCACCCTCACTTGGGCTGCAGTTAGCTGCTGGTGCTGTAACAAAAGAACTTGGAGGAACTATTGAGGTGGAAAGAGACGGCGGTACACAATTTACTATCTGTTTTAAACACAAAAGAAAATAAAAGGAGGAAACATAATGGGTACTGCAAAAATCATGATCGTTGAAGATAACTTTACTGTGGCTGCAGACTGTCAAGATTGTCTTAGCAATCTTGGTTACAATGTTACATCCATCCAGGCTTCAGGAGAAGACTCCATTCTAAAAGTAGAAACTGAAATGCCTGATGCCGTCTTGATGGATATTCATCTGCGAGATAAGATGGATGGAATCCAGACTGCAGAACATATTTATAATAAATTTCAAATTCCTGTTGTGTTCCTTTCAGCTTATGGTGACAGTGAGCTGCTTCAACGGGCAAAAAAAGTCGGTTCCTTTGGATACCTCATTAAACCCTTTAAAGAAGATGAACTCTATGCCACTCTTGAAATGGCACTTTATAAATCACAAATTGAAAAAAAACACAAACAGATGGAAGCTCAGATTCAGAGGCTGCAAAAAATGGAATCCATTGGCACACTTGCAGGAGGTCTTGCCCATGATTTTAACAATCTTTTGTATGTGGTGCTGGGTAATATTTCTCTGGCCCAGGAGGATCTAAACCTTGAGATCGAAACATCTGAAAGTCTTAAGGAAGCCGAAAAAGCATGTATCAAGGCAAAGAAATTGACAGCCCGGCTGATTACCTTTTCAAAAGGGGGTGATCCGGTTAAGAAAATGATGTCCATCAATGGTTTGCTGAAAGATACGGTTATTTCAATATTGAGCGAGTCTAACATCACACCGAAAATTTCCATAGCCGATGATATCAGACAGGTAAATATTGATGAAGGTCAAATCAAACAGGTGGTCCAAAATATAGTCGTCAATGCAAAAGAGTCCATGGATGATAATGGACAACTCACGGTATCATGCAAAAATATTGATATAGCCGAAGAAAGCAACCTGCCATTAAGCCCGGGCGAATATATTAAAATATCCTTTGAAGATCATGGATGCGGAATATCAAAAGAAAATCTTGAAAAAATATACGACCCCTATTTTTCAACAAAAGATATGGGGACTGATAAAGGACAGGGGCTCGGGCTTGCAATCTGCTATTCCATTATTCAAAAACACGGCGGATTAATCAGCGTAGAATCTGAACCCCAAACCAGATCAACCTTTTCAGTTTATCTGCCGGCTTTCCTGGTCAAAGAACCAGACCTGCAAAAATCAGAGGAAAAACCCGTAGCACAAAAACCTGTAAAACAACCTGCCACCGGTACCAAAAAAATTCTTTTAATGGATGATGAAGAGATGATCCGGTCTTTTATAAGTAAGGTAATTAACAGATTAGGATATGATGTTGAAACCTGCCCAGAAGGCAAAGAGGCTGTTGAAATTTATACAAAGGCCATGGAATCCAAAGAACCCTTTGATATGGTAATTTTAGATCTAACCAATAAGATCGGAATGGGCGGTCAGGCGACCATGAAAAGACTTCTTAAAATTAATCCTGACGTTAAGGGGATAATTATCACAGGTTATTCTAATGACCCGGTAGTTGCCGATTTCAGGGCATATGG
>JAYEHB010000542.1:0-4103 GCA_034659375.1 Thermodesulfobacteriota bacterium | reverse complement strand
TCAGTTTTATTTCAAATCACAAAATTATCAAAAAAAATATCAAAACTAAAAAAAACATGGATGATAGGGGTTCAACAGAGCCCTGTGAAGATGTTACTGAGCATGAAAAAGTATTTTGTACCAGACAGTGTTGTCATTTTTGTGGCAAATCAGGTCCGGTTGTCCTGGAATTTCCTCACAGGGAATACGGTGGTAGATATTCTGAGCCTGTTTTTGCCAGTCCACCTTAACATTTTCACAAGGAGGGTTTCATGAAGTATCCAAATCCAATTAATCAAGAGAAGATTCGCAATCTTCAGGGGAGTTTTGCCTGGATTTCTCATGCATTCATGCGTAAAGGTTTCTGGAGCAGCCTGAGCCAAAAGGAACTGCTGCTTTATTTGTTTCTGGTGCTAGTTTCTGATCGGCATGGGATGTCATATTACAGTTTTGACCGGATATGCCAGATGCTAAAAATGCACACAGACGATTATATTTGTGCACGCAATGAACTTATGAACAAGGAACTTATCGCCTTTGACGGATATTTGTTTCAGGTTTTGTCCCTACCCGCAAATCCTGTTGTCAAAACACCTGCACCAACATCATCACAATTTTCAAGGAAAAGCGTCAATGCCAGAGCACCTTGGACAGTACGCCAGATTTTCCAGAAAATGTTTCTCGATGGACAAAATAATTCTTGAAGAGACTATAAAAAAAGAGACACCTATATGAAAAAACGACTTATTTGCCTGGAAAACAGGATTAATAAAAGCAGAAAAGGTTTCTATGAAATCGGTCGATCACTCAAAGAGATCCGTGATAAAAAATTATATCAGGTCGCTTTGTTCCGTCGGTTTGAAATCTATACAAAAGAACGCTGGGATATAGGGAAATCCAAAGCATATCGGTTAATCAACGCCTGTGATGTTATTGACAATTTATCCCCAATTGGCGACAGATCTCCATCAAATGAGGCTCAGGTTCGTCCGTTAACCCTGCTCAGCAAAGAGGAGCAGCGTATAATATGGCACAAATTTTTAGCAAGCGGTATGGAATTAAAAGCCTTGAACATCAACAAGTTTATATTGAAATACCAGAATTCTGGAAATCGAAAAAAAGCCAGGTCTGCTGATACCATCAGTGAGTCTTATAAAAAAGCTGTGATGGTCATGATGGAGCAAATCCAGGTGGCCCAGAACGAAAAATGGACCAGCACATCCCGCCATACAGCTTTGATGTGGAACCGGATAATGCGGGAAAAAATTTTGTCCAGCCTGGAAATCGGATCAGGAGGTAAAAATGGATGATGATATTACTGACGATATCCATAATTTACCATTAGATGACCAATTCAAAGTATTGCTTTTTAGGAAAATTATGGACAAAACCGGATCAGTCAAAAGACGTTTGAGGAAATATTACAAGGATAAGTACCAAAAAACAGGCCTTATTCCAGCATCCCTTCAGCTTGTTCAACAAGGGATTATGGAGGGCAGAAAATGCAGCGGCCGTCCCAGGACGCTCACACCGGATGTACAGCAGCGGTTTGTTGAAATGGTCAAGGCATCCTGTGATCATGAGAATGATGATTTTCTGTTTATCAGCAAAAAGATGCGAAGTATCAGCAATTATCATAATTTTCTTGAGGAAGAATTTACAAAAAAGATATCCCTTCGAGCACTCAGATATTTTTCCAGGCAGGAAAACCTTAGGCAGTATCTGGAAAAATCTGATTATGATGAACCGCCTCAGGAGCAGTATTATTTTGACCAACGGACGATATTTGATTTGATACAAATGGATGGCTGCAATTTCCGTTATTTTAAAATACGCAATGATGAAGGAAAATGGCAAAAGCCCCAGGTGATCGAATTTTTTGATACAGGTTCCAGGTATATGTTTGTGCTGGATGTCTTTTTTTCTGAAAGCAGTTTAAATTCAGTGGATCTGTTCACCCAATTCCTGTTGAGTACATCTTTTCCACATAAGACCATTTGTATCAGACCGGATAACGCCGGAGGATTTTTAAATTTAAAACGTCCAATCCAGGAAATAAATTTAAAACATGCCCTGCCTGAAGGTTTTTATATGAAATCAGATTTTGCCAGGGCACGTGCACCAAAGCATAAAGCCCATCTTGAATCTTCCCACAGGAGCCTGCATTATTTTGAAGCCAGGATCATCAAGGCCTTTGAAAAGAGAATCGTTCGAACTGAACCCGGGAAAATTTACAAAAATGGAAAATTTGAAACAATAACCGTAACACTGCTGGATATTGACATCAATGACCTGAGAACAAATGGCGTTATTGAGGTTTATCAAAAAAAGCATAACACTTCAAAACACAATTTTTCTGAAAAGAGTCTGACAAGTTCATGGATACCACGAGAAAAATTTGACAATTTTATGGCTGAACATCAAACATTTAATTTTTCAACAGAAAAGGTAAAACAATTTATGAAATACGGTTTTGATAAAATCAAAGCAACGGTAAACACCCAAAGAAAAATACGTTTTGATAAACAGGATTTTTATGTGGCTGAAGGAGCTGAAAGGTTCAGCCGCCACAAAAGCACAAAGGTAATAATTTCCAGAGTTAACGAGAAACTGCTGATTTTTGAAGACAAGCCTGACGGTGTGATTATTGGAGAAGCTGTGTGCCAGAAGAAATATGACATATCTGCCTTGTCAGAAAATGAAGTCATCCCAAAAAATGAAGTTGAACTGATTTCTGAATTTCTGGAACAACAGGGGATGCTGATTGATCCAACCGCCTTAATCAACGCCAATCAAAAAGGATTGACCATAGATATAACAAAGAAAATATATCAGCGGCATCAAGAAAGATATGAAAGTTATTCCAAAAAAATCAATCATTCTGGTGCAGCAATCGGAAAAGCTCTCTTCAATGCTTTTCTTGTGGATTATGACCGGCATCAACGAAACACCAATGTAGCTCCCTACGCAACCTATAAGGAGTAATATCCATGTTAACAAGAAAAGAACTGTTTATTAATGATGAAAGACGTCGTTCTTACCTCAGTGCGGTCTATAACCGCATTTATCGAGGAAAGAGTGTACTGATCGAGGGAGATTACGGGGTTGGAAAAAGTCGTTTCCTCAATCTCCTGAAACCTAAAAAACGTCAGGTGATACGGGTGGAATCCCTTTTTAATATCCATGAAACACTGGCATCTATTCTAAAAAAATTAAGCCATGATGTCAAACCAACATATCGGCGAACCCCGGAGTATCTGGAACGGATTTGTACTCTGAAAAATCATATCATTGTTATTGATGAAGCAAACGATTTGAACCCCAGAGTATGGCCGTTTATGAAAAGAATCATCGATGCTGAGGTGCCTGTTATTTTTGCCGGCCTGCCAAAAGTTAGAGCATCCCTTGCCGGCGAGCATCCCGATATTCTCAGTCGTCTGAAAGTCCTGGTGCTTTATCCCATTGTAGTGGAAGATTTGATCCTTGAATACAAGAAAACCTTTAAGCCGGAAGCCATTGAACAGATTTATATGGCGGTAAACGGGGATATGAGAAAATTTGAGGAAATATCTGTGGATTGCATGGACAGGGCAAAGGAGTTGAACTACAGCTTTGTAGATTTGAATCTTGCACTGGAATTTATCAATGATATGCCAATAATTTTTTAACCACAGACAAAAATAATGTAACGCTTTTTAAAGGTTTGTGTGGAAAAATAATGTAACAAAACTTTTTCCCCTGATGAGAGCACCGCAATCTCAGCTTCCTGGGCTGTTGTGCCATACATCCTGTCTGTTTTATCAGAAAAAAACGTTACACTAAAATTTTCACTCATTGTCTAAGACCATCTCTTCTGTCTGATCAGAGGGGGATGGTCTTTTTTTTTGTGAAAATTTGCAAAAATGTATCAAAAAGCAAACGGTCGAAAAGGCGAAATTTGAAACTATGACCGCTTGTAATATGGTAATATGGCTGATAATGAAGAAAAAAAAATAACGTTACAATATTTTTAAGCTGTGGATGGAATAGATAACTTACGTAACCTGCTGATTTTGTAATAAATAATCACTCATTTTATCAATTCAATTACCTTTAAAAAACGTTACAATATTTGGATCTTATCA
>JAYEHB010000541.1:0-4105 GCA_034659375.1 Thermodesulfobacteriota bacterium | reverse complement strand
GTGAATTATGAATTATGAATTATCAATTATCAATTATGAATTTTCAATTTTCAATTTTCAATTTTCAATTTTCAATTATGAGGGGAGGATCTTTAATTTATGGCAACAAGAAAACAGATAATTAATCCTGAACTGTATGATGCTGTCCTGTTTGACCTGGACGGTGTGGTTACCAGGACAGCGGATACCCATGCAGCTGCCTGGAAAAAACTTTTTGACGAATACTTGCAAAAAAAGAGCGGCATTGACTCTTATATGCCCTTTGACCTTAAGGATGACTATATAAGATATGTTGATGGGAAACCTCGCTACAAAGGGGTTAAAGATTTTATTGCCTCCCGCAACATTGATCTCCCCCATGGTTCTCTTTCTGATACTCCTGACATGGAAACCATATGCGGGCTGGGCAATAGAAAGAACCAGATTTTTTCTGATTTGCTGAGACAAGAGGGTGTAAAAGTTTATGAATCCACTGTTGATCTTATTGAACAGTTAAGAAAAAATGGGTTTAAGACAGCCATTGTCAGTTCAAGCAAAAATTGCCTGCAAGTCCTCAGGGCTGCAGATATTGAAGCTTTATTTGATGCCAGAGTTGATGGTGTTGTCTCTGAGAAGCTTGGCCTTACCGGCAAACCTGAACCCGATATTTTTCTGGAAGCAGCCAGAAGAGTGAATGCTGATGTGAATAGATGTGTGGTGGTGGAGGATGCGCTTTCCGGTGTGGAGGCCGGTGAAAAAGGTGATTTTGGAATGGTTATTGGTGTTAACCGTGCAGATCAGGCAAAAGCCCTTAAACAAAAAGGCGCCCACCTGGTAGTTAGCGATCTTTGTGAAATTAAGGCAGGTGTGCTGGTAAAAAATCTTCCCCATGCTTTGAAATCCTTTGGGAAAATTATGGCGATGATAGGTGCTAAAGAGATAGTGATATTTCTGGATTATGACAGCATCCTATCCTATATGACACCCCTTCCTGAAGATGCTGCGTTTTACCGGGATATCGAAAAATTGCTTACCCGTCTGGCTGATCAATGCACAGTCATTATTGCAAGCCAGAGAGAGCTTGAGCATGTAAAAAAACAGATCAATATTGACAGTATCTATTATGCTGACAGTGATGGCTATGAAATTAAAGGACCTGAAGGGTTTTTAATAAAACTTGATGAACCTGAACCTGATATGAACCTGAATAAAGGTAAAACTCTTGTATGGATTCTGGAGAAACTAAACCTTGTCAGCCAGAATATTTTTCCCATTTACCTGGGAGATAATTTAAAAGATGGAGATGCTTTTGAGGCTGTTGCTCAAAACGGACTCGGTATTGTAGCAGGAGATGGTCTGCACAGTTCAGGAGCTTCCTTTCGAGTAGATTCTCCAAAACAGATCGGGGAATTTTTACTCAGGCTTTCACCTGATTTGGATAGAGGCACCAGTTGGAGCCAGATATATATAGGGTTTGACCCTGAAGATGAAGGACGGCGGGAAGCACTGTGTGCTCTGGGAAACGGCTATTTTGTTACCAGGGGAGCAGCCCCTGAAGCAAGGTCTGATGATGTGCATTATCCAGGCACCTATCTTGCCGGAGGGTATAACCGTCTTAAGTCAAAAATTGCCGGCCGCATCGTTGAAAATGAAGATCTGGTTAATATTCCCAACTGGCTCTGTTTCAATTTCCGTATATCAGGAGAGGAGTGGTTCCAGCTGAAAAATGTAAAAATTCTTTTTTACAGACAGTTTCTGCATATAAAAAAAGGGATACTTAACCGTACCATACGTTTCCGGGATAAAAAAAAGAGGGAGACAATCATTTGTCAACACTCCTTTGTCCATGGAGAGCATATGCACAGGGCTGCGCTGAAAACTACTATTACACCCTTGAACTGGGAAGGTGAAATAGAGATCTGTTCTGCTCTGGACGGCAGGGTGACAAACCAGGGTGTTGAGCGCTACCGGGCTTTGGCCAGTGCACATCTTGATCTGGTTGATTCCCGGCATATTGATGAAAAAAGTATGGTTTTAAAAATGCGTACCAATCAGTCATGCATAGATATTGCAATGGGGGCAAGCACCAATATCTTTCGTAAAAATAAAATTGCTGCAGTTAAATCTTTTCCAGCTGATAAACCTGGTGGATATATTGCCAGGCATTTTACTGTAAATGTGAGCAAGGGAGATGATCTTACAGTGGAAAAACTGATCTGCATCTATACCTCCAGAGATACCGGTATTTCCGAATGTTTATCAGAGGTGGAAAATAATATTGCAAATGATGATGCAAATTTTGATAGTTTGCTGGAATCCCATGTTACATCCATGGAACTTTTATGGCGCAAATTTGATGTCAAACTGGACTTAGACACCAGCAAACGTGATAACTATACACAGAAAATTATTCGATTGTATATTTTTCATTTACTGCAAAGTTCTTCTGTACATTCCATGGACATTGACGTGGGGATGCCGGCCCGGGGCTGGCATGGTGAAGGCTATAGAGGGCATATCTTCTGGGATGAAATGATCATTTTTCCGTTTTTAAATTACCGGGCACCCCAGATCACCAGAACATTACTCATGTATCGCTACCGGCGGCTTAAAGAGGCACGGCGTGCAGCCAGGAATGCCGGTTACAAAGGTGCAATGTATCCATGGCAGAGCGGAAGCAGCGGCAGAGAGGAGACCCAGCAGATGCATCTTAACCCTGAATCGGGGCGCTGGCTTTGTGACAATACCTATCTCCAGCGCCATGTGAATAATGCCATAGTTTATAATATCTGGCAATATTTTCAAATTACCCAGGATACGGATTTTTTATCCTTTTACGGAGGTGAAATAATAATCGAAATTGCCCGATTCTGGGCAAGCGTTGCAACCTATGACATTGAACTTGACCGATATGAAATCCTCGGTGTAATGGGGCCTGATGAATATCATGACTCTTATCCAGGAGCAGAAAAACCAGGTCTGAACAACAATGCCTACACTAATTTAATGGTAATGTTTGTTATGGATCAGGCTCTTAACCTGCAGCATGTTATTTCGGAAAAGGACTGGGAGTATTTAATAAGAAAACTTGGCGTGGAATATGGAGAAATTGAAAAATGGCAGAAAATGAGTCGCAGGATGAAAATAGTATTCCATGAAGATGGGATTATCAGTCAGTTTGAAGGGTATGAAAATTTAAAGGAATTTGACTGGAAAGGTTATAAAAAAAAATATGGCAATATCCAGCGTATAGACAGGATTCTTGAAAAGGAAGGGGATAGCGCCAATAACTATAAGCTCTGTAAACAGGCAGATGTTTTAATGCTTTTTTATCTTTTCAGTGCTGAAACTTTAAAAAAAATGTTTAAACGTCTTGATTACACTTTTGATAAGGATTTTATTTTAAACAATATCAACTATTATCTGAACCGAACCACAAACGGCTCATCCCTGGCCTTGGTCATCCATGCCTGGATTGAAGCCCGTCAGGCAAGAGAACGTTCCTGGGAATTTTTCAGCCATGCCCTTGAGACCGATATGGTTGACCATAGAACCGGAAGCACCCAGGAAGGTATCCATCTGGCCGCCATGTCCGGATGTATTGATATTATTCAGCGGGGTTATGTAGGGCTTGAAATACGAAGTGATATACTGATTTTAAATCCTTTACTCACGAAATCCATAAACCGCATCTGTTTTCATATTCGATACAGGAGACACTGGCTTGACCTGGATATCAACCACACAGAAGTTAAGATTACAAGCCGAACCAGCAAGGCAAGCCCCATCACGATTATGGTCAAGGATGAAATAATCATATTGTACCCGGGCAACAAGGCTGTCGTGTATATTTAAAATATATTTTTCCGGATAATCGTTCACAGTCAATTCTGGAAGCCTTGGAAGAGATAAGGATAAAAAAAAATGGGAAGAGAGAGCCAGAAAAATAGTCATATTATCATTGTATCCAACAGGCTTCCACTTATTTTAAAAAAGAGTGGGGATGGAAAAATAGAGGTGAGCAAGGGGGCCGGAGGACTGGTAACAGCAATGGCACCAGTACTAAAGAATCGAAACGGCATCTGGATTGGCTGGCCTGGTTATGTACACAAGGAAAATGTTGATG
>JAYEHB010000540.1:0-4115 GCA_034659375.1 Thermodesulfobacteriota bacterium | reverse complement strand
CCTTAGCTCCTGCCCCGCAAAGATCTTTCAAAAACCTCATCCCTGTTCCCAAAATCAGCTACACTGCCCTGGTCTTGCGGATGAGACAAAACAAGAATTTTATCCACACCAGACAAAAGATCTGGTTTATGGGTAATCATTATCACAGTGGTACCCATAATTTTTAGCTGTTTCAATGCATGAACCAGTGATTTTTCCCCTGCTTCATCCAAATTGGAATTAGGCTCATCAAGGATCACAAGAGCAGGATTCCCGTAGAGAGCACGGGCAAAGGCAACCCGTTGACGCTGCCCTCCTGAAAGAGATAAACCAGCCTCGCCTATATCTGTTTCATACCCATTAAGAAACCTGAGAATAACCTCGTGGGCTCCTGCCATCTTAGCAGCTTCAACCACTTTTTTTGAATCAACTTCACCCATGCGGGCAATATTTTCACTCACAGTACCGGTGAACAATTCAATATCCTGGGGCAAATATCCGATAAAAGGTCCCAGAGAGTCCTGGTCAATACTAAAAGAATCCTGACCATCCAGAAACACATCACCTGAACTGGGAGTCCACATACCAAGAATCATTCTGCACAAGGATGTCTTTCCTGCTCCATTCTGCCCAATGAGCCCCATGCTCTCACCTTTCTTAAGGGTAAATGTAATATCCTTGAGGATTGTTTTCTCCCCTATATCAAGCCCTGCATTTATAACATCAAGATTTCCATCAAGGCTGTCTATCATCTTTAAGTCACCCACTTTGGAATCTTTCAGCAATCTATCCAGCCTTTTATAGGAAGCCCTTGCCCCAATGGTCTGCTTAAAGGCTCCAATCCCCTGATCCACAGGTGCCAAAGCTCTGCCCATGATGATTGATGCAGCAATAATGGCACCCATAGTCACCTCATTTTTTATAACAAGCAGAGCTCCCATACAATAGATCAGAACCTGCATAAAACTTCTAAAACTCTTGCTTATGGAATTCAAGACAGCACCTTTTTTATTGGCTTTATCCTGAAACACCATCTCATGATCATTAATCTTGTTCCATTGGCCTGATACATCTTGCAGCATACCCATGCTCTTCAGCATTTCAGAGTTGCGCAGACATTTTATAACAAAATTTCTCTCTTTACCTTTAAAATCATGTACCTGTTCCAGATCATTTTTTGTTAAAACATTTTGTAAAAGTCCAAGGGCAAGAATTACAACAGCACCACCTGCTGCCGTCATGCCAAGCATAGGATGCATTAAATATATAACCCCAAGGTAGATGGGAATCCACGGAACATCAAAAAAAGCAAAAATTGCATTGCCTGCAAAATAATTTCTAAGGGTGTTTATATCCATAAGTCCTTGATTATATCCGGGACTCTCCACAGTAGAGGACTCCTTTAGCATATCCTTTAATACCCTGCGGCCAAGAAGCTCATCCATATAAATACCAGCTTTAACAAGAATCCTGGAACGTAAAAAATCAAGAACACCGAGAACAAGAAGGGCAAGCACAGCACCTGCCGTTACAGTATAAAGCGTTGAAAAACTTTGACTTCCCAACACCCTTACATAGATTGCCTCCATATATATGGGAAATGTAAGATAAAGCGTATTAATAAACAGGCTGAAAAACCCTGCAAAAACAAAATACTTTAAACATTTTAATAAAAAACGTGCCATTATTGGAACACCCTGCCCTGATTTGGTTCTGCATGTTTGGTTTGTGCGCCTGCAAGTTTTGCAAAAACCTGCTCTTTTGGACCAAAAAGAGCCACTTTCCCATCCTGGAGTACAAGAATTTTATTCATGGACTGAAGCAGATCTGGTTTATGGGTAACCATTATACATGTGCACCCCTTTCCCTTTATAATGGACAGAGCTTTTATGAATTCCTGCTCACCCTGCTCGTCCAGATTTGAAGTAGGCTCATCCAAAACAAGCAATCCAGGCTCACCATAGATTGCCCTTGCAAAGCCTAATCTCTGTTTCTGTCCGCCTGAAAGCTGTACTCCCCCAGAAACATCAAGCAAGGTTTCATAGCCGTCAGGCAGAGCTTCAACCATTTCATGTAATCCAGAAATTCTGGCTGCTTCTTCCACCTTTTCAACATCCACCTCACCAAGTCTGGCTATATTTTCTGCAATTGATACAGGAAACAACTCCACCTCCTGGGGAAGATAACCAATATATTTTCCTACCTGCTCCTGATCCCATGAAAAAAGGTCCATGCCATCAAGGGAAACCCTTCCTGCCATGGCTGGCCAAAGCCCCAAAAGCACACGGCACAGAGTCGTCTTCCCAGCTCCGTTTGGACCTATAATACCCATGAATTCACCTGAAATCAGTTGAAACGTGACATCCTGGAGAAGAAGTTGTTCGCCAATTTTCAGGCTTGCATGCTCTACATTGAGATTCCCCCTGGGTTCAGGCAGGGGCATTAAATTCTGTTCCTGGTCAATAAAAGTAACAAAAGAGTCCAGTCTTTTGTATGCTTCCCTGGCCTGAATCGTAAATTTCCATGAGGACATCACCTGCATTAAAGGAGCGAGAGCTCTACCCATGATGATGGATCCTGCAACCATAAGACCGACATCAAAGCCTTCAGTTAATGCATAATAGGCACCAAAAAAATAGATCACAACCTGAAGAAAAGTCTGCAGGGGTTTGATAATGGACTGTATCAAACCGGCATACTGACTGCTCACAGTCTGATTCATTACAACATCACTGTTCCCCTTATCCCACCTGTCACTGATTGCACCAATCATGCCCATTCCATTGACAACCTCGGCATTACGCAGAAAAGAGTCCACAAAACGCTGATTTTTACTGTTTATTATATTGGCATTTTTCATACTGTCCCTTACAAGGAATTCCTGAAGAATGCTCAAGCCAATCATCATGAAAGCACCTGCTGTTGCCAGAAAACCAAGTAACGGATGAAAAAGATATATTAAAACCAGATAAAGCGGTGCCCAGGGAGCATCGAACAGAGCAAATATACCGGGATTGGCAAAAAAGGCTCTGACAGTGCCAAGATCATTTAAAACCTGTTGTGATGCACGCTTCTGTATCCCTGCATGATTTTTCAGCATGCCGGCATAGATCTTGTTACGGAACCTTAAATTAAAATCGTTTCCCGCCGAGGCAAGCAGTCTTGCACGAAGATAATTAAAAAAAGCAAGGATTATCAAAGCAAAGGTAGCTGCCACAGTAATTGTCACAAGTGAGTTAATGCTGAAACTCACACAGACGTTACTATAAATTGCAAACATGTAAAAAGGAAAGGTCAGTTGAAGAATGTTAACAAAACAGCTTAAAAGTGCAGCAAAGGTAAAATATTTTTTCCAGTCATCTATAAATTTACTCATAAAAGTATATCTTCATCCACCACTAAAGCAGGATCTTTTTTATCTGCTCCAGGCCCACGCCCCTGGGAATAAACTTCAATTCTCTCCCCAGAGGTATCTTTTTTCCTGCCTAGGGCATCAAAGACCACATACAATCCAAATAAAACCAGAGGTCCCATAACTGCATACAAAATTGTCACATCTATTGCTATTAAAACACCAGGACTTAACATAAAAAAAACCTTATCAAAATCAATAATTCTAAATTTTTAAAAGCAATATATATATAACTTTTAAATCAAGGTCAACACTTAATTACTAAACATTTGCCATCCCCCTGATAAGATCCAGAAGCCTTCAGTCTAAAATTTATAACTCGTCGAATTGCACTTGCAACACAGCCACTGCCAGTAGGGAGCTTCAAGCGATTAAAATTGGCATACTCCCTTCTGCGACTCTGCATTCTGCTACTATTTTTTTTCACAAAATAATTGTTGAACTTTTTACGTGTGTCCGTCAGATTCTCAATACCCTACAGCTATTGAGCAAATAGAAAGGAGGTGGGTGTTCTTGCCAGAACATCTGAATAACCGGCATACCCTGAAGGGCAGAAACTGGCCGGAGCATGGTCATTCTCATCGGCCACAATACCCTAAAAGGGCAGAAACCAAAAAATGAAAGTCAATCATTCTAACTGGTTATGAAGACTTTCATATAAACAATTCCCCTTTTTTCTTTTTCTCTATGAAAGAGTCAAGAGCAGACTTGCCCCCTTTTTTCT
>JAYEHB010000539.1:0-4117 GCA_034659375.1 Thermodesulfobacteriota bacterium | reverse complement strand
AATTGGGAAATTTACAAAAATCACCCATCACCCCTCATATCCGCCCAAAGATGGATTAATTTAAATTTTTTTGGGTCAACAGACTTACGGCGAAAAATAGAAAGACACGATGCTACTCTATCTGTAAAATCAAATATTAGATACTGTATCTTCGAATCTTTCAGATACCCGTTCACATCCAAAAGAATATCCTCTCTTTTGGAATCAATGATATAGCCAATCATAATGCCGGATAGTGCTCGTTTTCCATACTCGTGAGTCGTGCTGTCAAAACGTTTTATACCATTTTCAACGTAATTCTTATTTAAATTCCATGATCGTGTCTTTTGACCAAGGCGTTTACATTCAATATGCAGGGAAATTTCATACATCTCTGGCGATTGTGCAAATGAATTAACCAAGCTGCATGAAAAATCAGGTCGTTTCCGGTTCTTACCGCCTTTTAATTCACCATCAGTTGCTGGAGCAATGGGTCTTTCCCATTGAGGTATTGACGGTTTCTCCGGATGAGAAAAACACACCCTTTGTAATACAGGGCAAAGGGCTTCCGAAATAGCATCTTCATGCTGTCTTTGGCTATCGTTTATTTTCAGAAGCTTCAGTCCATTCATGAAAATGCTTTGATAAAGCCTTTCATGTCTTTCCCATAGTTGAAAGAAACCTCCAATGGAATAATAACGTCTGGCCATCAAGCAAATCCTCCTTTTTCAGGAAGAGTCTCCATCATGCGTTTAGCCAGTGTTGAATCTGCATCCTCACGTGCTAAACTCCTGGTCCAGAAACGTTTTTCATTGCGTTTTATAACAATAATACTATTGTCAGTTACAATGTGAACAATCCCATCTAATAAAATTTGAGATGTTCCCATGGAACGGGGCATGGCTTTGCCTATCTCTTCAAGTATATATCCCCAGGAATCATTTCGTGGTGTAAGTGCCCATTCATCACCATTGTCCGCAGGATAAAATTCCATGGCGACTATATTCCCTGATGCCCCTATGTGAAGGTCAGCTCGCATTACTTCATCTTCATTTAAGTAAGGCTGCCATCGTTTTGCAAACCGTTCAGCATAGTTAATAATCCATAAATCTTCATCGTCTTTCACGGCAGGCATTGTGCTTTGACTATTATAAGGTTGGTAAAAAAATGGTAAAGTAACCTCACAACAGTCTCTTATCAAATCTCTTTGCTCATCCGTAAAGTTATATAGATCAAAAACAGCTTCATCCAGTTCAGCTTCCCATTTTCGGCGGTTCCTCTCTATTTCTTCCTGAAAGACACCATTTGGTTTAGTAATATTTTTTACTGCAGGGCGATAATTGCGGAGTTTTTTTACTATGGATACGACTCTATTTTTTTTACTACGACAAGAATTTTGAGGGATAGGCAATTGCAAAAGTTCATCTTCCAAGTGTATTTCATAATGCCATAGCCCCCAGTTAGAAGAAATATTAAAAAAGAAATATCTGCTGAATGATGACCAGAGTATCCCAAGAATGAGCAGGTATGTTTTCTCGGAAGGATTGATCAACTTTAGACCATTGATAGCGTTTGTAAAACAAAAGTCTTCAGTTTCAAATCGGGAAACAACCAGGCCTTTTACCTTCCCATCTTGAGATATTCCTCTTTTTACCAGAAGTCTTTGACCGTAATAGACATCTTGAATACCTGCTCTGTGAAATTTTTTTGGTGACTGTTCAAATTTGAGGTCTGAAAATTTATCAAGTTGCTTAATATTCAATGACATCAATTGACTTATTTCAGGGTATTCATACTCTGGGGGAGATTTTTTATATCCTTGCCCTGATTTTTCTCTATCCACAATTTCAACAAGTTTACCGAGATAAAATAACTGACATAGAAAAACGTCATCAGCATGTCTTCCGAACCAATTGATTTTCCATGTTTTATTGTCTGTTAAATCTTTTTCGATAAGAAATGAACGATCATATTGTGATAATAGAACCGCTTGAGTTTCTTTTATTACTATAATGTTTTTTAAGGACCAGTATTCAACCGGTGATTTATTTTGTCCGGTTTTCTGGAAATGGATCATAATGAATGGAGAAGAGCCTTTAAAAAATAACTTGCGCACATGAGAAAAATTAAACACCTCATTAATACAAACATTATTCATCCATTCTTTTCGAAAAGATTGACTAGTTGAACTGTGTTTAAAAAGTACGCCTGCTGAAGTTAGCAAGGCACATCTACCATTTGGTTTCAAAAAGTCCAACACCCTCCATAAGAACGCTTGAGAAGGTTCTTCATCACCAATTGGTAGTTTATTCTTCAAACACCACTGGAGCATGGTTCTACTAAGATTGGCGGCATCTTTATCCGCTTTCTTTCCAGGATGACCCCATGGTGGATTACCGATGATAACGTCCACAGTACCAACAGTGTTAATTTCCACAGTAAAAGTATTACCGACATGAATGCTGTCATAATGATTTGCAGCCTTTTTTTCTGAAGCAATCAATCTTGGAAGTTTACTGCCTTTTCTAATATGTTCTATTATTGAAGGCGGATCAAGATAATGTAACATGGCCAGATACAGGCTGAAAGCTGTTATCCGAGCTGCTTCCTCGTTAACTTCAATCCCGAGCATCTGTTGCCCTAGTATTTTTCTTAATTCGTCAAAGGAAAGGGGGGTTGGCGACATGGCAATGCGATGGCGGATAATACGGCGAAAAGCTTGGACCAAGAAAATGCCTGACCCGCAGGCAGGGTCAAGTATCTTGGGATTTTTCTGGAGAACTTCTGATGATAAAAGGCGGGAGCAGACAAACTCAGCAAGAACCGGAGGAGTATAGTATGCTCCATATTGTCGAGCTTTGCTTATTTTTTCTCCCTGATCGGATGAAGAGTGGTAGAACTCTTCATAAATGGCACTGATCAAATCAAGGGGTATAATATCAAATCTATACGAAAAAAAGAATAGCTTTTTTTGTTTGCCAGCATCCCCGTATAACAAATCTTGTATAAGATTCAGATGTCTATCCTTTACAACCTGTTCTTCATCATCAATATTCGGGAACATATCGCCATTAAAGTCATTGGACAGCCGATGAAACAGAGCGTAAGTAAAGGATTTATCTTGAAGGATTCGAGGATAGATGGCATTGACGTCTGAAAAATCAAAATTGTCCTTTGATGATGGTTTATCCAATATGTTTTGCCACTTGTGGGACTTTCCGGCCACACTTGCAAAATATTCTTTGGTCAAAATCTGGCGATCTTCTAAATAACGAATAAAAATAGAGCGTCCAATCAGAGCATGTGCGTATGAACTTGAAAGATTTTGGCGTAGCAGTTCTCTCCTGACGGTTTTCAAATCAGCAATGAGAGCTTTATCTGCCCGATTTTTAATATCTCCAAAACGCCCATTTTCAAAAACTTTGCCGGATTCAATATGATCTCGATGAAAATCTTGAAGATTTTTAGATACATCATTAATTGAAGTAAGGATTGCCAGTGTTTTTAGTTGTGGTATTTTCTTTGATCCATCATAGTGAATAGGGGCTTGGGCCAGATCAATAACAGATAATTCACCATCAGTTTCAAGAAATAGAATCCGTGGTCGGGACAGGCACCACAATCTGTTAAACGCTTCAATTTTGTCAATGTCTTCCTGCCCACATTTAGCAAAGATAACCACCGGATTGTTGTCAACAAAGAATATCTTTTCTGCTTGTGCTTTTTCAGCCGCTGCAAACCAGTCTCCAAGGTTCAGCCAATCTTCTTTATTATAATTAATAGCTGTTTCTGACACTTCATGAAGCTGCCCCTGCTTTAAGTCGAGTTGATCTATAGTTGATTCTATAAGATTTGTTATCATAATTCTTACTCTTTGGAGTTAATCTCCTAAAAACATGAAGATATTTTTTGTCATGTACCTTACCTACGATCACTAAAATCCATTATATTGATATCCTTAATACGCATTGATTTTTTAGCCTTTAGTATTAGAAAAATAACAATAAGTTAAGCAGTTTTTTTTCTGAGTAACCCCACTTTTTTTGTGTAATTCCACCATGGGAGTAACATTCCTTAATACCATAAAAAACAGAGTTTGAAAATGTGATTTTGCAGTGGTACGTTGTTTTCTACTTGG
>JAYEHB010000538.1:0-4148 GCA_034659375.1 Thermodesulfobacteriota bacterium | reverse complement strand
TTATCAATTATCCATTATCCATTTTCAATTTTCAATTTTCAATTTTCAATTTTCAAAAACCCTTTTAAATCCAGGCATTGAATTTTTTATTGTTTCATCTTCCACACAAAATGCCAGCCTGAAATATCCAGGTGCACCAAATCCACTCCCTGGAACCGCAAGAATGAGCTCTTCCTGGAGAGCCTTAACAAACTTGACATCATCCTTTACAGGGGATTTGGGGAAAAGGTAAAAAGCCCCTGGCGGCCGGGTAAAGCTGTACCCTGCCTCGGCAAGTCCCGTACAGAACAGATCCCTTTTTCGTTTATATGCACCAATATCAACTTTTGCCCCCTGGATAAAAGGAAGCACTCTCTGTATCAGGGCAGGCGCATTTACAAAACCCAAAATCCTGTTGGTCAGAGCCATTGCCTGTATGAGCTTTTCCCGATACCTGGCACCAGGATTTACAACAAGATACCCTATTCTCTCCCCGGCAAGCGAAAGATCTTTGGAATGAGAGGTTGCCACAATACTATTGTTACAGCATGGAAAAATCGGTGGAACATAAGCATCATCAAAAACAATATTTCTGTAAGGCTCATCAGAAACAAGATATATGACAGTGCCAAACTCTTTACCCTTTTTTTCCAGAATTTTTCCAAGCTTTTCAAGGCTTTCCTGTGAATATATCTGACCCGTGGGGTTATTTGGAGAATTGATCAGCATAATCTTTGTTTTTTCTGTAATTGCCTTTTCAATGGCATCAAGGTCCAGGGTAAAATCACTTTTTCCAGGAACAGTTTTTAAAACGCCTCCATGATTTTCAGCATAAAAGGTATATTCCACAAAAAACGGCCTTGTGACAAGCACCTCATCTCCCGGGTTTAAAAGAGCTTTAAAAATCACATTAAGGCCGCCGGCAGCACCACAGGTGATAACAATATCATCTTTGGTAATCCTGGCTGCCTGTTCTTTTCTGATATTTTCAGCAATAGCCTCTCTTACAAAAGGATAACCGGTATTTGGCATGTAGCCGTGAATGAAATCATCATTTTGTGCTGCCACTTTTTCCAGTGCCTGCTGAAACTCTTCAGGGGGTTTAAGGTTGGGATTTCCTATACTGAAATCAAAAACATTTTTGTCACCATGCTCAGCCTTTAGCTTTGCACCCTGCTCAAACATTTTTCTGATCCAGGATGATTGTAAAAGTGTCTCTTCAATTTTTGCTGCTATGGTCATTGTATTTAATTCTCCCTTTTTGAATAAACCGGCATGGCCGGAGCATGGTCATTCTCATCAGCCACAACAAAGTTAAAAAGTCTATCATTGCAGTCGCTTGGAAGGACTTTCATATAAAAATTCTCTTTTAAAGGCTTTAAAACGTCCCTGATCTATTGCACTGCGGATCTGTCGCATCAAATCAAGATAATAGTGAATATTATGTATTGAATTAAGCCTGTAGGCAAGAAGTTCCTTTGATTTATAAAGATGTCTCAGATATGCCCTGGAATAATTTTGACAGGTATAACAGGAGCATAGTTCATCAATGGGTTTTTCATCAAACCTGAACCTTGCATTGGGAATATTGATTGTTCCTTTATGGGTAAAAAGCTGTCCATTGCGGGCGTTTCTGGTCGGCATCACACAATCAAACATATCAGCTCCCATATCCACAAGTTCCACAAGATCCTCAGGTGTTCCAACACCCATGACATATCTTGGCTTGTTCTCCGGCAGCAGAGGAATGGTATGCTCTGCCATCTCATACATAATATCCTTTGGCTCACCAACACTTAAACCGCCCACAGCATACCCTGGAAAATCAAGTTCCATAAGCTGCTCTGCTGAAATTGTGCGAAGATCCTTATACATTCCGCCCTGGACAATTCCAAACAGAGAATTTTTACACCCGCTCTTCTCCCAGAAATCTCTTCCCCTCTTAGCCCACATTGTTGTCTTTTTCAATGCCTCCATGGTATCTTTTTTATTGGCTGGATAACCAATGCACCAGTCAAGGGACATCATAATATCTGAACCAAGAACAGACTGAATCTTCACAGCTTTTTCCGGTGTAAAAACATGTCTTGAACCATCAATGTGGGATTGAAAAGAGACCCCGTCATCACTGAACTTTGCAAGCTTTGCCAGGGAAAAAAACTGAAAACCACCGCTGTCTGTAAGCATAGGCCTGTCCCAGTTAATGAATCTATGCAGACCCTGCATATGTTCAATAACCTCACATCCAGGTCTTAGATAGAGGTGATATGTATTCCCTAAAATAATCTCTGCCCCACACTCTTTAAGCTCTTCAACAGAAACTGACTTTACTGACCCCAAAGTTCCAACAGGCATGAAAATCGGGGTTTGTATCTCACCATGGAGAGTTTTAATTTTCCCAGTACGCGCCCTGCTCTCTTGAGATTTTTTTAATATTTCAAATTTTAACATATTCCTCTTTTTACTCCAAAAACATGGCATCACCATAACTGAAGAATCTGTATTTCTCTTTAACAGCTTCCTCATATGCCGCAAAAATATTATCTTTTCCAGCAAAGGCAGAAACAAGCATGAGCAGTGTTGACTCAGGCAGATGAAAATTGGTGATCATGGCATCAATACACTTAAACCTGTATCCCGGATAGATAAAAAGATTGCACATTCCACTGTCAGGTGCCACCCTGCCCTGATCATCAGATACATACTCCAGAGTACGAACAGTTGTTGTACCCACAGCAACAACCCTTCGGCCTTCACTTTTTGCTCTGTTGATTCTTTCGGCAGCTGATTGTGACAGAGAAAAAAATTCAGAGTGAATCTCATGCTCCCTTATATCATCCACTCTTACCGGAACAAAGGTACCATACCCCACATGAAGGGTTATTTTTACAAATTCCACCCCTTTCTGCACAAGATCTTCCATCAGAGAACCAGTAAAATGGAGTCCTGCAGTGGGGGCGGCAACAGCCCCCTCTTCTGCGGCAAAAACTGTCTGATAATTATCCTTGTCACTATTGTTTATCTGCCCGTCTCTTTTTATATATGGAGGCAGGGGGATTTCACCAGTTCTTTTTATGATCTCACGGAAATCTCCTGTAAAAAAAAATCTTAAGTTTAAAATACCATGATTTGAACCCTCAACCCTGGCCTTAAGATCATCTCCCAAAAAAAGAAACATACCCTGTTTAGGAGCCTTTGACGCTTTTACAAGGCAGTCGCACTGAAAATAACCTTTATTTTTAAGGTTTCTAAGACCTGCTGAATAGTCAATAATAAGAACCTCAACCTTGCCGCCAGTCTCTTTTGTTCCCTTAAACCTCGCTGGAATCACCTTTGTATTGTTTATTACAACAAGATCATCATCCCTTAAAAAATCTTTAATATCCTGAAAAGAATGATGGGAAAGAACCCCGCTCTTCCGCTCCACCCTAAGAAGCCTTGATTCATCCCTTTTTGCGACCGGTTCCTGTGCAATTCTCTCCCCGGGAAGGTCATATCTATAATCTGAAAGTAAATACATTTATCCTAAACTCTCTAAAACCAACTATAATAATTAAATTTCAGCTGCTATGTGAGCAGGCCAAAATGGGCGAAGATGGGGTGCTGGCCGAATATTTACTAAATGTTTGGCCAGTGCCTCATGTTCGTCTATTTGGGACTGCGTAGCATACTAATGCTATGTGAGCAGGCCAAAATGGACGAAGATGGGGTGCTGGCCGAATATTTACAAACGCTTTCCAAAATAGACTACACCAAGCCCAATCATCATGAGTACCACCCCAAAACGACGTAATGCTTCGTCAGGAAGCATTGTGACTGTGTGAACAATTTCTTTCATCCTCTTGGGAAAAGCAAAATATGGTAAACCTTCCACGATCATCACCATTCCCATAACACAAAGAAAAAACTTCATTATATAAATATCCTTTTTTTATTCCCAATGTCCTGCTAAATATAGAATCAAAAATTCTGACAAAAAATAAAATTCTGATTATTACAACACATTAGACCTAAATTTCTTAGTAAAACATTTGAGTGTAACCAAAATGGTGCATAAAACCAAATTTTAAAAAAGCTAACCATTGATGCCAGTACGGGCGAACGGCCGTTCGCCCCTACTTTGATAATCATGAGCTGAGGTTCTGCGTTGTTTTGGTTACACTCAAAAC